>CAYYUS010000544.1:0-2646 GCA_964474925.1 uncultured Akkermansia sp.
TCGAGATCATTAGGTGGTTTACGGATCAATCGTTTATAAAAACGATCATTCTCCGATTTAAGTTTGTGTGCTTTTCTATTATGTGATTCGAGATCCAAATTACTTGGTAACAAAAACAAAAACGTCTTCGTTATCTTTTTTCATGAGGTATTTTTCGCGAGCAAATTTTTCGAGGCTTTCGGTATTTGTTTTTAATTCTTGAAGCTCTATTTTATTTTTTTCGATCTCGGTGATATAATAGCTTTGATCTGTTTTTAATTTATTGAGTTTGCTCACGGTTTCATGTTGCGTGAATACATCATTCTTATCAAAGAAAAGCAACCAAGCAATAAGCGCGGTTATCGTTAAAAAATACTTATTCTTTATGAAGTTTAGTAAAAACATATACCTTTATAGGAACTAAGTTACCTATAATAAATGCATTCAATTCATATGATAAAAAGGGTTATTAAAACCGCACTGTTAGTTGTTTTGGTGCTGAATATCAGGGCACAAGGCACTTTTAAGACCGCACAGCTTAAATATGAAAGGGTAAGAACGGCTTATAAGACCAAATTTGAGGGTCTTAAAAAGGAATTAACATCAGCAGGTTTTAGTGTAAATACCTACGAAATATACTTGCAGGTTTTTAAGCACGAAAAAGAAGTGCAAGTATGGATGCGAAACCTGCCTGCCGGACAGGCAGGCAAAGGCGATGCAAAATTCAAACTTTTTAAAACGTATAAAATTTGTTCGTCAAGTGGGGAGTTAGGACCAAAAAGAGTTCAAGGCGATGGACAAGTGCCCGAAGGATTTTATTATATCGAACATTTTAATCCGGTGAGTAGTTATCATTTGAGCATGAAAGTTGGCTATCCAAATAAAAGCGATTCGAAAAAAGCAACGGGCTCACCGGGTGGAGATATCATGATCCACGGAAATTGTGTGACCATTGGTTGTATCCCCATTGAGAATGATCCAATTGAAGAATTATATATTTTATGTGTAGAAGCAAAAGATCGCAAACAAAATTTAAGAGTGGATATGTTCCCTTGTAAATTTACTGACGAGAATATTAAAATGTTGAATCAAAATTTTTCAAAGGACATGAACGCATTTTGGGGCACATTGAAAGCGGGTTATGATAGTTTTGAAACTAATCATACCATTCCTAAATTTACGGTGGACGCCAAGGGGAATTACATTATTACAAAATAGATGAAACAAACTATTATTTTTTTGAGCATTTTATTTTTTGTTTCGTGCAATCAAAATGCCGAAGAAATCCCTAAAGACGTTATTGACAAGGAAAAATTTATTGAGGTATTAAAAGATAAAGCATTAGCCGAAGCGGCTTTAAATGTGAATGTAAAAAATGTACCGGGAGAGAAATTTGATTCGGTATATAATTTTAGTGTTTACAAAGAGAACGATATTACCAAGGCGCAATATGATTCTACCATGAAATATTATTCGTCTAGACCCGGGGAGTTCAAAGAATTGATGGAAACTGTACTTGAAAAGCTGAATGTAGAAAAGGCGAAGCGTTAACACTCTTCTAAATAATGAATTCAAATCACACGGTTGAAGAAAAGACTAAAAAGGATTGGGTGCATTACTTTATGATTTCCCTGATAATTTTTGTAAGTCTCTGTATTTTACACGCATCAGTTCTTTGCGTTGTAGATTTAGCAAGTCACTATGGGATTGAGATCAATTATCCTATTATTCACAAGTATTTTATTTTAGGGATTCTTTTTCTCCCGCTCATCGGTTTTGCTTTTTTATTTGTAAAGAAATGGTATTTCAAGATCATAGGTATTTTTCTGGTAGTAATTAGCTTATGGGATATATATGCTTTCTTAAAAGCTACAGAAGGAGCACTTTAGAAAAGATCAATGAAGAATCTTAAACATCAATTCACGCATTAACTCCCCACTTCCCAAACTCCCATTATTTACACCTTTACTTTTTAAGTCGTACTCTTTTAAGTACGAAAAGATGTGTTTTAGTTTTGGAACAGGATAATTATGTGCCGCGCGCATATAGCCTTCCACAAAAAAGGGATTTACACCAAGAGATGAAGCTGCAGCAAATTTTGATTTATCTTGTAAAAAATGAACTTTTAAGATTTTAGTATAGTAACCAAATAACGAACTCATGAGCATCACCATAGGATGTTCTCTTTCATTAGCTCCAAAGTAATTTACTATTTGATTTACTTTTAAAACATCCTTATTTCCCAAGGCATTTTGTAATTCAAACACGTTAAAATCTTTACTGATTCCAATATTATCCTGAACAAGTTCGGCGGTAATTTCAGTTCCTTCTTTTAAGTTGATGAATAGTTTATCTATCTCATTTGAAATTTTACTGAGGTCATTTCCCAAAAACTCCGAGATCATGAATGATGCTTTTGGATTAATGCTATATCCTTTTGCTTTTACATAATTCCCTATCCACTCAGGTAATTTATTATCGTAAAGTTTATTGCTTTCAATGTACACTGAATTTTTTTGGAGCGTTTTGCCAATCGACGAACGCTTATCAATGGTTTTGTATTTATAGCAGAACACCAAAATGGTAGAAGCCAATGGCGCTTTCAAATAATTTACAAAAGCTGTTGCCACCGAACTTGAAGATGCAGCTGAATCATCATCGCCATCA
>CAYYUS010000545.1:0-2641 GCA_964474925.1 uncultured Akkermansia sp.
TTGATGGTACTAAATAATTACCTACAACATCGCCAGCTTTGTTTTGCGCTCCTGCTATAAAAGAGAATAATACAAAAGCTAAAAGTAAAGCAACCTTTTGAGTTAAGTTTGTTGTTTGGTTTAGTGTTTTCATAATTTTAATTTTTTTTGTTTGGTTTAATATGATGATGTAAAGGTATTGTTAGTACAGGCCGAGAAATAATTGCTTTTCGCGCGGTGCAATTTTTAATTCGCAAAAAACGCTTCAAGCATGTTAAGTTAAAAGAATTTTGAGGATAGTTTTGATAATCACAACAAAAGATTTAACAGTTGCATTTATTGCAAATAATAGAAGGGGTGATTATTGAAATTAGATGAAGAAATGCCGGCATTTGAATTAAAATGGATGTAAATATTTGAAAACAAAGTAGTTATAATATAAGGGAAACTCTCTTTTTAACCGCAAAGGGCGCAAAGGCGCTAAATTTTATTAAAGCTAAATTGTGTGTGATCTGTGTTTAATTAAGAAGGCAGAGCGCCTGCGGCGTGCGCAAAGGGGGTTGATGCCGAAGGCCACTGTACTTTTTTCCATACTGCCGCGTGAGGGATTGTAGCGAAAAGCCCGACGGCGAGCGAACTTCCAGTTTTTATGTGGTGAGCCTCGCCGGCACGCCCAAATTTTATTGATTAATTATGTAAATTAAAAAAGGCCTCACATTATGCGAAGCCTTTAATATATCATATTTAAATTTCTATTTAATTATCCCTTTTCGCTAACCAGCTAACAACTGCCGGCGCTAATTCTTTTTGCGATTTACCGCCAACAAACACTCCAATGTGTCCGCCTTTAAAGTGGTAAAGTTCTTTGTCTTTACTTCCAACAAGATCATTTAAAGGAATAGTTGCTGCAGGAGGAACCAAGTGATCTTCGGTTGCGTAAATATTTAATAGAGGAGAGGTAAGGTTCTTCAAGCTCACTTTTTTACCACCAACTTCGAGTTCGCCTCTTACTAATTTATTTTTTTGGTAAAGATCCGTCATGAACTCACGAAAACATGCGCCTGCTTGTGCCGGACTCTCACTGATCCATTTTTCCATGCGTAAGAAATTAGTAAGTTTTGCTTCATCGTCTAAGCTAGCAGCCAGAGTTTGTTGCTTTTGAATTTTCATCATTGGCTTGAGCATATCAAAACCTTGATTTAAAAAATCACCCGGCACTAAGCCGTCAAAACCTTCCACGATCTTATCAAAATCCATGTCTTTACTCCAACGGAATAATAAAGCGTCGTTAGTGCTAAAATCAATTGGCGTTACATGAGTAACTAAATTCTTTATTTTATTTGGATATAAAGCCGAGTAGATAACGCTCAATGTTCCGCCTTGGCAAATACTTAAAATATTTATTTTCTCAACGCGATTTCTTTTTCTAATAAGATCAACACAGTTATTGATGTAGCCATTTACATAATCATCCATGTTAAGGAAACGATCGCTTTTTGTTGGAAATCCCCAATCAATAAGGTATACATCAAAACCATTATCCAATAAGTTTTTGATATAGCTGCGATCGGGTTGCAGATCCAGCATTTTGTAAGTGTTCACTAAAGCGTAAACAATAAGTATGGGCGTTTTAAATGTGGCGTCGGTTTTACGGTCGTAACGATAAAGTGTGAGTTTATCTTCGGTGTAAACCGCTGTTTTAGGCGTTGTAGCTATTTCTACCGCCTTTAAGTTATTTAATGTTTCGTAACTCTTGGTGAGTTTGCGACTAACATCGCCTAGTTCTTCAAAAATATTATTGCTCATAACGTTGTTTTATACTTGTTTTATAGAAAATGGTTACAAAAAAAAGCCGCCTCAAACACAAAGGCGGCTTTTAACACATCAGCTATTAGGACTATTTCTTTCCTTTTTTGCTGCTCTTCTCATCATCTGTCAAATCACTAACACCAGCGATATTCAACTTGCTTTGAAGTTCCTTAACTTGTTTTTTTAGATCGTAAATTGTTTTTTGTAATTCTTCAACGTCGCTTTTTAATACAACAGGGAAGTTAACTAAAACGCTTTCGAATTGTTTTTCAAAATGTTTTTTTACATCCATGGCAAGGTTCATAGTTTCACCTTTAACCTTGCTGAATTCGTCGCTTGCAAATAACTCACCGAATAGTTTTTCGTTGGTCTTGATCCACTCATTATATACTTCCTGAGTTTCAGGAGCTTTAGTGAAATCAGGATTTTGGAATTTTTCAGAATATTCTTTGGCAACGTTCTCAACGCTTGCACGCATTGTATTTTGCAAGTGGTGTTGTAATTCGCTTTGTTTAATGCTGTATGCAGTAACTTTATCCATTAAAGCAATAATAGCTTCAATGCTTTCTTTTTCTTTACCTGCACCGGTAAGCTTTAATAAAGGCTCAAATGTTTTAGTGAAAACGTTATCGTGATTAGCGAATAGATCTTTCACTTTCTCTAAGTTACCTGTAAATAATTGAGGGAACTCTTTGCTGATATTTTGAACTTGTGCAAAGTATTCTTTACCTAAACCATTTTGGTTAGTAAAGAAATTTTGAACTTGATTCAAGCTGTTATCATAAAATTCTTTTAAGTTACCACCCGTATAAAAATCACCAAACAATTGCTTAGTTAGGTTTTGGTAATTATC
>CAYYUS010000546.1:0-2640 GCA_964474925.1 uncultured Akkermansia sp.
AAAGCCAAATGCTATGGTTGTAAGCGCTTGCAAACGCGGGCCATTTACTTTATACGATCCATCAGGTTGTTGATCTTCTTTTATAATGATATCATCATCGTACACCATTTGGCTCATGATATTAAATGTAAACAATTTGTTTACTTTAAACATGATAAAGTTATTGAATACCATGTCTATATTACCCGGATTATGATTGTAGTTAGAGAATAGATCGAGGTACGAATCCCAGCTTATATTTTTGGTAAGATCTTTTTTAAATTTTAAGGTTATTCTTCCTCCAAACTCATAACGTATTTTTTTACCATGCTTTATCAATGCGCCCGTGCTGTCATCATATACAGCTGGCTCAACTCCATAAGCTCCTGCATCTGCCAGATATTGCCTATTTACAATGGTGATTTTGCCAGCTAGCGGCGCCATTGTAATGCTAAAATAATTAGTTGGCTTAACATCAAAACCAAGAGCTAATTGAATATAGGCTGGTGAAGTAAGATCGGAGGTTGCGTTTCCTGAGATAGTGTCGTTTACATAATTGTATCCAGGGGCAAATTGTGTACGAAAATCGGCAACTGCAGTATAGAACCAATATTTATTCCATGCATCAAGGTTAAACTTTGACATGGCGAATAATTGATCGGTATTTTTGCGAAATGATCTTGCATTAAGCGCACCAACAGATGTTCCTAATTTTATTAGACCATACTGAGCATCTAATTTATTAGCCCAGGTAATTTTGCCTTTTTTGTAATTGGCCTCTATATTAAAAAGTGTATTTAGGGCAATACTGTTTTGGCCACCACCTTGCCAATGGCTAAGAGAGGTTTGACTAGCGGTTAATCCCAAATAACCTGCAACTTTCCAAGATGTGTCTTTTGGTGTTGCAGTTTTTGTTGAATCTTGTGCGGAAAAATTAATTGAATTTAAGAGCAAAAGTGCAAAAATGATCTTCTTCATAGGTTTTATTTTGTATTAATGTGTTTTTACAATGTTGTAAAGTGTATCTCTTTCTACAGGAATTCTTCCAACTGCTTTAATAAGATCAACCAATTGTTGCGTGGTTAGTTTTGGATTTTGTTCTTCCGATCCGGCCATGCTATAAATTTTGGTGGTATCGTCAATGGTTCCGTCTAAGTCATCTGCACCAAAGTTAAGTGCCAGTTGCGCTGTGCTTCTCCCTATCATGGCCCAATAGGCTTTTATATGCATAAAATTATCAAGGTAAATTCTGCTGATAGCGTAATTTCTTAGGTCTTCTATGATACTAACTTCGGGTACATGCGACATTTGGTTTTCTTTATTCCTAAATTTTAAAGGAATAAAAGCGTTAAATCCGCCGGTTCTATCTTGCAGTTCGCGCAAACGATTCATATGATCTACACGATGTTCAAATGTTTCAATATGTCCGTACAACATGGTTGCATTGGAGTGATGTCCCATTTTATGCCAGATCTCGTGGAGTTCAAGCCATTCTTCGCTTGTACATTTTCCGCCGGCAATTTGATCACGAATGTCTTTATCAAATATTTCGGCACCACCACCCGGAAGACTATCTAAACCAGCTTCTTTAAACACTTTTAAACCTTCTTCGTAAGTGAGTTTCGCCTTCTTAAAAATATAATGAAACTCCACAGGTGTTAGTGCTTTAATGTGAAGTGCCGGTCTATGTTGTTTAATGCGTTTAAATAATTCGCTGTAAAAGGCAAGGTCTTGTTTTGGAACCACTCCGCCCGTGATATGTACTTCGGTTACAGCTTGATCATCGTATTTTTTAATGATATCTAATATTTGGTCAACGCTCAATTCCCAGCCTTGCTCGCGGTTCTTTATCAAACGCGAATAAGAACAGAACGAACACGAGTAAACGCATACATTGGTTGGCTCTACATGGAAATTATGATTAAAGAATACATGATCGCCATTTTTTTGTTTGCGAACATGATCAGCTAAACTTCCAACAAAACCGAGTGAACCGTGTTTGTATAAAGTAACACCATCTTCAAACGAAATGCGTTTTCCTGAAAAAACTTTGTGCGCAATTTCTTTTAATTCGGGTAAGATATTCGAATCGAATATCAGTTTATGTTCTTGAGTTTCTAACATGCGTTTTGATCTAAAGAATTCCGCAGCTACGCTGCTCACTTTTTTAGCCACGAATTACACTAATTTTCACCAATCTATTTCTAAGAGACAATCATATTTCACTAATCTGTGTTTATCTATTGATTAGTGAAATTTTTGTAAAACCAGATTAGTGCAAATTAGTGTAATTCGTGGCTAAAATATTTACAAGCTAAAGTTACGGATAATAAAAAAGGCTGCCAATTTTATTGACAGCCTCTTAAAAAATTAAACGTTATTATTTTTTAGGTTGCTCTGCTGTTTTTGTATCAGCAGCTGCAGTTGAAGTTGTTCCTTCAGCTTTCTTTTTGCAACAAGATTTCTCTCCTTTTGCACAAGTTTCTTTTTTCTCACCTGCACAAGCTTTAGCGTCGCCATCTTTTTTGCAACACTCTTTTTTTGCTTTTGCTTTGTCTTTATCGTCACCTTTAGTGCCTTCACCTGCGAATGCAGAACCAGCTAATAAACCGGTAAATGCTAATGCTAATAATACTTTTTTCATAATGAGTTTTTTAATGG
>CAYYUS010000547.1:0-2635 GCA_964474925.1 uncultured Akkermansia sp.
GAAAACTGAGTGGCAATTACTTCAAGAAAAATTAAAAGATAGATTTGGTGAAGAGCCCAACATGGATGCTCTTATTTTTTTGATCGGCTTGCAGGAATTAGGAAAGCCATTTGCAAAATACAAAAAGGATGAGAAGTTGGGCATTATGCACGTGGCTATTTGTACTTTATTGGAACCTTTTGGATTTTATGTGTACGAAGGAAAAGATGCCGATGGATGGCCACACTGGAAATTGAATGAAGAATTACCTCCGCTAGATGCAAAACAGCAGAACCGTTTGATGGTTGACGCCATTATTGATTACTTTAAACGCGAAGATTTTATTTAGTGTTTGAGAAGAAAACGTCAATTTCTTCGTTACGCTCGCCTAAAAAATTAGTCATTTACTATAGTAAACTTCTAATTTTTTAAGCTTCGCAAGCCTTGAACTTGACGTTTTCTTCTCAAACACAGAGTTCTGTTACAAGTACTATTTAGGGATAATATAAACGCTATCGAGGTATTTTCCTTTATACTTCTTTATGCTCACTTTAAGATCATCAAAGTACACCCTCTTAGTACTATCAGGACTCCATAAGAACAAAATTGCCTCGCTACTATCACACCTTCTGTTCACTGTAAAAGCAGCATTCATATACCCCCATCCTTTCTCATCGCGATAATTGATCACATTCGTATTGAAAAAGAATTTTACCGTATCGTAACTTCCGGTTCCTTGAGCCGAAAGAACAAGCTCGCCTGTATTTCCTTTTTGCCATGCCGACATTTCTACAACATCTCCGTATCTTAAATTCTTGAATCGATAGCTCATTTGATATTGTATCCAAGGGTCACAATAAGCCGAATATTTTCCGCTATGCGCAAATGAATCAGATCTAAATTTACCGGCTTCCAAAAAAACAGAATCATGCGTTGTTACATACTCCCCTCTTTCATTTATTTTTTCGGCATCGCACGAAAATTCCAATTTTTCAGAATAAGATTCCGTAAAATAACGAGGGTAAATTATTTTACATGAGGCGCGATTAAGCCACACTACGGTTATAAGAATGATAGCCGGTGCGATCCATTTGTATTTTGAATAGGTATTTGAAAAAACAAGGAACAATAAAGGCATCAGCGGAATAAGATAACGCCCTTGTATAAGATCAACTGCGTCTTCACCAATGCAATCCCAAGTAAGATGTTGTGAAAGTGAAAGCAGAGCAAATGCTGTTAAAGCTGCCACAACAAATAAAGGTTTAAAATACCATGGTGTTACCTTTTCATTTTTTTCAACAAGCGCAACCATAATAATGATAGCATAAGTTAAATTAGTTACACTGCGCGGTAAATAAAGATCCATACTTCCAAAACTACCAACGTAGCTACTCAGGTAGGTTACGGGGTGATCAAGAATAGTGCGATAGATCAAATTCACAAAATACCATTTGTGGTCGAGCAATAATTGTTTTTGAATATAATAATGCGCGCAATTAGATAAACAGATCCCACTTCTGAATTTTGGATTATAATCAAGGAATGGTGTGTAATATTCCAAAATTGTTGCCGACCAATAATTGGTGACAATAAATGCCGTTAGAAAAAGTAAAACTACGCTAGATATATACGTGTACATATTTGCGAATTGCTTTGGAGGGATCACCAATATTAAAACAATAAGTCCCACATAAACCACTTTTGCAAATGTGAGAAGAACGATCATCAACAAAAGGAACGCAATGTTCCAATAGCTGATCTTTTTTTCTTGAAGAGCGAGTTTTAGCACATAGGCAATAAAAAGTAATCCTAATATATTTGTTACAGTATCGGCACTGAAAGAATTAGCCACGTAAAGATTCATTGGGAGCAGGATCACCAGCGTCATTAACCATTTGCCAAAGGGGATCAAACGAATAACAAAGAACATGCCAACCAGCCAACACAAAAATGTTATATATCTTCCATTGTAATAGATCCTTCCAACCGAAACATCTTTAAATTGTTTGGTTATAAAAATGGCTAAGGCCTGAGGCGCGTACGATACTGCAGAATATATGGCTGTATTTGGAAAATCGATGAATATCGAATCTCGCTCTGAAAATTTGATGTCGAACGAACCTTTGATCTCTCCTTCGCTTGTTGTGTACTTTACATTTGTTGCAACTTTATTAAAAGGCCTTATGTATTCACTTACGCTCCATGGAATTGTTCCGCCTAAACGCTGATCGGCTTTGATGGGTAAAAATTCTCCCTGCGAGATCTTATATGCTTTATAAAAATGATTGAACTCATCGGGAACTTGAAAAGGTGGTGTTACTTTATTGAAACGCCATTCGAAAAAAAGAGCGATCAATAAAAAAAAATACTCCGGCTTTATTTTATACCAGTTGCCCATTTATATTATGCTAAAGATAAGAAGTTATTTTTTATCAAGACAATGAAAAAAATTGTTGCATAGCCTCCGCTACGGAACAATTTTTTGAAGAAGTATTGATGAAAAAGAACGATTAGACTAGCCTAATATAAATGGGCAACTGGTATGAAAAATGAATCGCAAAAGGATATTTTAAAAACGCTTATACACGTTAAAAGGCTTAGTGGGCTTTTCTTTAGTGCTTAAAATTGCTTTTACTTTATTGTCTTCCTTTAAAAG
>CAYYUS010000548.1:0-2628 GCA_964474925.1 uncultured Akkermansia sp.
TGCAACTCGACCATCAATCGATCTCTTTCTGAAACAATTTCTTTGATCCAAGTGTTGATCTTTTCAATATTATCTAACGCTTCCAAAGCTAATTTTTGCGAAACAGAATTAACGTTGTAAGGTGGTTTTATTTTATTGAAAATGTCAATGATAGGTTCAGAAGCAAAAGCCATTCCAATGCGTAAACCCGCCAAGCCCCAGGCTTTCGACAGAGTTTGAAGGATCACCAAATTGGGATAGTTCAAAAGCTCTGGAATTAAACTTCTGTATTTGGCAAAGTTGATATAGGCTTCATCTATCACAACAATTCCCGAAAAATTGTCTAATACAGTTTTTATATCATTCCATTTTACACCGTTTCCTGTTGGGTTGTTTGGGCAGCAAAAGAAAATAAGTTTTGTATTCTTATTGATCGCCTTTAAAATTCCGTCAACATTCAACTGGAAAGTTTCCGGCAATAGAGGGACTTTCAAAATATTTACATCGTTAATTCCTGCCGAAACTTCGTACATGCCATAGGTTGGCGGACAAATAATGACATTATCTTTTCCGGGTTCGCAAAAAGCGCGGAATAAAATATCAATAGCCTCATCGCTTCCATTACCCAAAAAGATATTTTGAATTGGCAAGCCTTTGATCTTACTCAATTTATCTTTTACATCTAATTGCATTGGATCGGGATAGCGATTATAGCTTTCCTTTAAGGGAGAACCAAACGAATTCTCGTTCGCGTCTAAAAACACCCCTTCCTTTCCTTTAAACTCATCGCGCGCGGATGAATACTTTTTTAAGGTCTTGATGTTAGTTCTAAGTATGTTGTCTAAATTAAATTCCATATTGTTTTAAACGTATTGTTACTGCATTTTTGTGAGCGGTTAAACCTTCGGCTTCTGCCATGAGTTCAATTGTTTGTCCGATGTCCTCTAATCCTTGTTTACTTAAGTTCTGAAAGGTAATTTTCTTTACAAAACTATCCAAAGAAACTCCGCTATATGCTTTAGCATACCCATTGGTTGGCAAGGTATGATTTGTGCCTGAAGCATAATCTCCGGCGCTTTCGCAAGAGTAATTACCAAGGAAAACAGAGCCCGCGTTGATCACTTTTTCCGAAAGCTCTTCATAATTCTTACAAGCAATGATCAAATGTTCGGGAGCGTATTCATTTAATAATTCCATTCCTTGCTCTAAAGAGTTCACCAAAATTGCTTTGCTGTTCTTTAGCGCTTTTTGAGCTATAGCAGAACGATTTAATTGTTTTATTTGAATTTCGAGTTCAGCTATTGTTTTATCAATTACTGTTTGCGAAGTACTCACCAAAATCACCTGACTATCTTCTCCATGTTCGGCTTGCGATAAAAGATCAGCGGCAATAAAACTTGGTTGAGCCGAATCGTCGGCAATAATGGCAACTTCCGAAGGGCCCGCAGGCATATCAATAGCAATTCCTTCTTTATTTACCAATTGTTTGGCACAGGTTACAAATTGGTTACCCGGCCCAAATATTTTATAAACTTTAGGAACTGTTTGTGTGCCGTAGGCCATAGCGCCAATGGCTTGCACGCCGCCGATCTTGAAAATAGTTGTTATGCCACACAGTTTAGCTGCAAATAAAATGGCAGCGTTTACTTTTCCTTCAGAATTACAGGGCGTACATAAAATAATTTCTTTACAGCCTGCAATTATTGCCGGAACACCAAGCATTAAAACAGTAGAGAATAGGGGAGCAGATCCACCGGGGATATATAGACCTACCTTTTCTATGCCAATACTTTTTCTCCAGCATTTTACACCGGGCATGGTTTCAATGAATTTTATTTCTTCCTTTTGTGAGGTGTGAAATTTCTCAATGTTTGCTTTAGCTTGTATAATAGCTGCTTTTAATTCTTTACTAATTTCATTTTGGGCTGAATTAATTTCTTCTTCACTTACTCTAAATGTATTCAAGGCTATTTTGTCAAATTGCATCGTATACCTTTTTATCGCGGCATCACCATTTGCTCTGATATCATTTAGAATAGCAGAAACATTACTTTCTAATTCTTTAAGATCAATAGCAGGTCGTTTTAAAATGCTCTCCCAGTTTTCTTTCGGAGGATTATTTAATATTTCCATCATACGATCATTTTTTCTATGGGTACAACCAAAATCCCTTGCGCGCCATTATCCTTTAGTTTTTCAATGATATCCCAAAATTGGTCTTCTTTTACTACCGAATGAACGGAGCTCCATCCTTTTTCTTCTAAGGGTAAAATGGTTGGACTTTTCATCCCGGGTAAAATATCGCAAATAGCTTTTAAGTTTTTGTTGGGCGCATTTAATAAAATGTATTTATTGCTTTTTGCACTGCGCAAAGCCTTTATTCTGAATAGTAATTTGTTTAGCAACTCTTTTTTGTCCTTGCTTAAATTTTTACTAGAAACCAAAACTGCCTCTGACCTTAAAACAACTTCTACTTCTTTCAAGCCATTGCTTAAAAGGGTGCTTCCTGAACTAACAAGATCACAAATAGCATCGGCCAAACCAATTCCAGGAGCAATTTCAACACTGCCACTTATTTCGTGGATCTCGGCTTTTACTTTATTCTTTTTTAAGTATTGCGATAAGATAGAAGAGTAGGAGGTAGCGATC
>CAYYUS010000549.1:0-2624 GCA_964474925.1 uncultured Akkermansia sp.
GCAAGGTTTTCGTTAACGATACCGTCGCTGGCTGCAAAAAAAGCTAATACGTGTTTAATGAAATGTCTTTCATTATCGTTCAGCTTATTATTCCAGTCAGAAATATCGGAAGAAAGATCGATCTCTTCGGCTGTCCAAAAACTGGCTTCAGCCTTTTTATACATCTCCCAGATATCTTTATATTTTATCGGGAATAGTACAAAGCGGTCCTTATTCTCGACTAAAATTGGTTCGTTCATAGTGCGTTTTATAGTTATTAGTGGTTAAAATTTCGTTAGGCTTGCGGCCGATTACAAATATTGGTATAAATCAATCCAAAACCTTGTCAAATGAATTAACACTCATGCCGAGTTTTAAACACAACACAAAGTTACCCAATAACAGATGAAAGGCTTAAATGGATTGACGTCCAAACCCTTAAAAAAAATTAAAAAATTACTGAAGATTAAGTTTGATTTATTCGGGTATTTTTTCTAGAAGTACTATAATTGGCCCTAAAATATGTCTGAATATGCCATTTTTAGGGCTTTTTCTTGCTTTGGACTGTAACTTTTAAACGATTTTAGGCGTAGAACTCGTTGAATGGCAAGATGGATACTCACGACCTTATAGCAGCACTAACCAAAAACGATCTTAAAGTAAAAAGAGATCTGTTTGAGCAGCATTACGAGTTAATGAGCAGCATTGCTTTGCGTTTTAGTAAAAATGAGGAGCAAGCCAAGCAATTATTGATAGATGCATTTGATAAAACCTTGAATGCATACGTTAACTATAAAGGCAAAGATGTTCCTGTTTTTGATCAGTTCTTAAAAGCCGAATTCATTACCGGTGCCATTAACTTTATAAAATCCATTCGCAGCGAATATTATGTGGCCTCAACCGTTTTAGCAACCAGCGAGCGCGATAAGAATTTTAATTTATTTGAAAGCAGCGAGATCATTGATCATAACGCTATAGAAACGCCGGTACTTGTAAAATCTATTCAAGAACTCGTACCTTCGCAACGTTTGGTATTTAATTTACATGTTATTGACGGATTTGATCTTTTGACCATTAGCGAAATGCTAGAGGCCAGCGAGCAAACCGTAAAAAGCAATTTAGAGAAAGCACGTTTTAACTTGCAAAAGAATATTGAAAAAAATAATCGAACCGTAAAACATGAGCAGGCACTTTAATTACGAAATAGACGAGCGCAGAGTTAAAGATCTGTTGCAAGGTAATAGCATGTCCTTTTCGGAAGATGTTTGGAACGACTTTTTACAAAAAACCAAACCTATTGAAAGAGTAAGCAAGCTCCCTAACTTTAAAATAAACTTGGCCATTAATAGAAGTGTGATACTTACTGCCGCATTCATTTTACTAATTGGACGTTTTACGCTTGTTATTGCCAAATTTGTTGATTTTAGTTCTACAAAATCAAATACTGAAACTGTAAGAGAAGTAAAACCGGATCCTAATAATTATAAATTAGCTACGGCGCTGCCGGTTAAAAAAGAGATAGCTAAACCAACGGCTACAATTGCCGCAGTTACAAATACGCTTGCTACTTCTACTCCAAGTATGGCCATTCCAACGTCAACTACTAATTACTTAGCTAATCAAACAAATACTTACGCTGCCCGATCGCAAACTAATTCGGGTACCAGCGGCGAAAACAATAACATGATGGCGCGTAATAATCCTGATACTGCAATTTTAAATGCCGGTAAAAAAGATTCTACAGTAACTCAAATTCCGAACAAGAATCAACCGCGTTTTTATAAAAAGAAAAAGAAAGAAGCGGAAGTTTTAGAAACAAAACCGCTTACTACCGAATTACCCACCACGGCCAACGAAGAACCTGAGTTGGAGTTGAAATGATCGTTTCAATAATGTCCCGTAGGGACATACTATCATTAGAAACATAGATAACAAATCACAAGAGCTCCGTAGGAGCGACCTCTTTTTAATAGGTCACCCCTACGGGGTTCAATTTCCTTTTGTTTAATGTTCTAATGATAGTTGGCTCCTACGGAGCCGTAAACCAAAATCAATCCTATTTGTCGTTCGAAAAAACAACCTTCTTTTTGAAATAGTAATTGATGTTGAGATATGGATGATCTATATCGTAGAAAATAAAATTATCTGCTCCCATTCTTATGATCTTAAAACGGGTTGGCACATAATCTTTTGTGGTTGGTTTTAAAAAGTATTTATAGATCTTGATGGAGCTATCCTTTGGATTGATATGCACTTTTCCAATGGCAGGACCAAAATATCCCATCTTAGCCGATTGCAAAATATCCCAATCGTAAAACATTACGGTGTCGGTTTGTTTTAATTGGATCTTTGTCTTTTTTAATTCTGCTTTTTCTTCGGGAGATAATTCGCTCACTAATTTTAAATTAAAACCGCGGTATTTAAATCTATTGGTTAAAGCCGTATCGGTATTATATAATTTGCCTGTGCCGTTCTTGCAAGCCATTAAACTATAGGTTGCGCCGGTTGTTCTTAACACCTCGCAATTAAGCTGTGCATTTGTATGAAGCACAGAAAAAACAAGCAGAAAAAGAAATAAACGATTCATATGATTTATTTTTTTAATTTTCCCCAAACACCTAATGGTAATTTTACGCCGCTTTTTG
>CAYYUS010000550.1:0-2623 GCA_964474925.1 uncultured Akkermansia sp.
TTCGAAGATCAATGTATTTGTTCAAAACGGAAATTTTAAACCCAGCGCAAATTTATGTGGCTCAATAATTTTTGATGGGGCAAAGGTTAATTCAAATGGAGGTTCGCTTGCTTTCCAAAACTTAAACTTAATTACAGAAGCCCCTTATATAACAAGTGGTTTATTCACTCTTCACAATATTGGTGGTGGACAGATGAAGGCACATAATTACCCAATTAATATTAATGAGATCACTCTTGGGTTTAATCAAGGTGCACCAATTCTAGGGCTTAATGTCGGTTTAAATCTTTCTGAACAATCAGGAAACAGTTTAAGTGTTGGCACAGGAGTTCTATTAAAAGGAAAGATCAATACAAGCTCACAAACTTTTAATGGTGAGTATCCGGTTACGCATACAAAAACAAAATGGGAGTTTGATAGAGTAAGTATTACAGGATTCAGTATCGATCTTCAAACTTCTCCCTTCACTCTTAAAGGCTCAGTTATTTTTAAAGAAGATGACCCGATCTACGGAAATGGTTTTATGGGCACTCTTGATATGTCAGTTAAAAAATTTATGGACACCCCCGGTAGCGTTAGCGTTTGCTTTGGAAGCAAATCTGATTACAAATATTTTTATTTGGATGCTAAAATTCCAGTTGCGTTTCAATTAGGATCTCAAGTAACCATTACTAGACTTATAGGTGGCTTATATTATCATATGTCACCAAATAAAACTTCCGAATTGGATATGATCAATTTGAATAAAAATTACACAGGCGCTGCAGGCAATGCTTTGGTTTATACACCAACACCAAATACATCTCTTGGATTAAAAGCAGGTGTGAGTTACAAATCATCAGCAAACGAACGGCCATTCAATGGCGATCTAATGCTAGACATTAATTTCACAAGTAGCGGCGGGCTTGGCACTATAAATCTTTCGGGCGATGTGTATTCGATGGTTACAATTAGTCAAAGAGCAAAGGCACCTGTAATCGGAAAAATGTCGATCACTTACGACGCGCCAAATAAAATATTTGATGCTCTTGCTCAAGTAAATATCAATGCTTACAATATGATCACAGGAACAGGCTATTTTAAAGTTCATTTTGATCCTCAAGTTTGGTATTTGTGCGTTGGTAAACCGAGTGCACCAAATAATATCAAATTTTTAAGCCTCGCTAATGTTCCTTCATATTTTATGGTTGGGAATAATATTGAACCCCCAATGCCTCCACCCGCTCAAATTCTTGAGAATCCGAATGTGGCATCTGTGCTTGGTAATAGAAATACAGCTCAGTTACAAAGCGCTTCAGGATTTTGTGCAGGATCAAAGATAACATCGAGCCTTAGTAGAAGTTTTGGACTTAGCTTTTTCAACGTAAGCGGCTCATTTAATTTTGACCTTGGGTTTGACATGATGATGGCAAATTATGGAGAAAATGCTCATTGCCAAGGAAGCGAAGAAAAAATTGGAATGAATGGTTGGTTAGCAGAAGGAAATATGTATTTAGCAATGAATGGCGGGGTAACTATTAATGGGAGCTTTAAATTTCCTAGTAATTGTCCTTCAAGCTATCAACTTCATCCATGTGGCAAAAGACATTGCTGTTGTATTACCGTTAACGTTCCGTGTATTGTTAATAGTAATTTCAGCTATAATGTTTTTAGTGCCGGAGTTGCGGCGGTAGTTTCAGCCAAAGGCCCTAAGCCACTCCATTTTGCGGGTGCGGTAAATTGCAACTATAATATTTTTGATAAAATAAACGGCAACTTTAATTATGATTTTAGTTATGGAACAAATTGCACGCCAGTATCAAACTAAATGAGATCAGTTATTTACATATTACTATTGATCTTGATCGGAAGCGATAAATTTGTATCGCAGACTAATGATTTGATCTTTGTGAAACATTTCACAAAGAAAAACAAGGTGATATTAAGAGTTTTGCCTAAAAACAAAACTTCATTTGATGAAACAACAGCCAAGGCATTAGAAGTGGTGAGATATGACAATATTAACGGAGTTCTGACAAATTCTATTGTGATCGAGGATCTTTTGCGATCATTTCATATAGCAGATACGCTTAACTGGATGAAATTATTCAGAAAAGATAAAGACAAGGCCGGTTTTATATACAGCATGTTATATCCAACCAATACTAATGAAAAACTAGCCGCTGATGAAAAAACGAAATTTGAAAAAATGATCTTTGACATGATGTTACTATCATGCGACCTTGATAGAGATATAGCGAACGCATGTGGTTTATATTTAGCAGATTCTTCGATCAGCAATTCAAAAAAATACACTTATAAAATTGCGATGTACACAAATTCAATGAGCGCCACTACAAACCAATTATTCTCTTTGGACATTGATGCTTCGCAACTTTCCACAAACAAAAACATTACCGACTTGAAGGGGAAAAGCAAGAATAGAGTTTGTACTATTAATTGGCAAGCGGCTAATTATAATAGTGACTACTCAGGTTATAACATATATCGTTCAACCGACAATGCAAATTTTAAAAAAGTCAATAGCTCTCCCGTTATTTTATTAAGAACTAAGTTTGAAAAAAACAAACTTTATATTCATTATAGCGATGTTGAAAAGCTTCGCATTGTGCACGCAAAAAGA
>CAYYUS010000551.1:0-2621 GCA_964474925.1 uncultured Akkermansia sp.
AAAACAGCTAAAAGCGTAAGGGTAAAAGGCGCTACCATAACTTATATGGACGAGAATATCATTCATGTAAATTACGACGATGAGCTTCTTGATCTTGAAACTATAAAAAATGTATTTTATACCTCACGTAAAAATTCACCATGGGAAGTAGCTCCGGTTTATATTACAGGAGGTACTTTTACAAATCAAGATGCAGATGCGCGTAAATTTAGCAGCAGTGAGGAAGTAATGAAACACTGCTCGGCTATTGCCTTCTTATCAAAAACTATGGGCGAAAAATTACTGGCAAACTTCTTCATCAAATTTATGAAGCCATCCAAGCCTACCAAATTCTTTTCGTCGCAAGAAGACTGCATTTCATGGCTTAAACAATTTGAATCCATCCCAAAAAAATAAAATTTTATACATGAGCGATTTTTCGAAATTTAAATTTGGCACCAAGGCAATTCATGCCGGCGCAGAAGCAGATCCAACAACCGGAGCTATTATGACTCCTATTTATCAAACCAGTACCTATGTGCAAGAATCTCCCGGAAAAAATAAGGGTTATGGTTATGCGCGCGGAAAAAATCCAACTCGTGAAGCTCTGCAAAAGAATATTGCCGCACTTGAAAATGGCAAACATGCCATTTGTTTTGCAAGTGGCATGGGCGCAACAGACGCTGTAATGAAATTATTACGTCCGGGCGATGAGGTTATTACCGGCGATGATCTTTACGGCGGAAGTTACCGTATGTTCACCAAAATATTTGAGAACTACGGAATTAAATTTCACTTTATTAATTTAAGTAATGCAGAGAACATTACTAAATATGTAAACAAGAATACAAAACTGATCTGGGCCGAAACGCCTACTAATCCTACGATGCAAATTATAGATATTGAAGCTTGCAGTAAAATTGCAAAAGCTAACAATATTATTTTGGCGGTAGATAATACATTTGCTTCTCCGTATTTACAAAATCCATTAGCGCTTGGTGCTGATATTGTAATGCATTCGGTAACAAAATATTTGGGTGGCCATAGCGATGTTGTTATGGGCGCTTTAGTAATGAACGATGATAAACTACACGAGCAATTATATTTTATTTTAAATAGTTGTGGTGCAAACCCGGGACCAATGGATTGCTTTTTAGTAATGCGCGGAATTAAAACCTTGCATTTACGCATGGAAAGACATTGTTTTAACGGTAAAAAAATTGCGGAGTATTTAAAAACTCATCCTAAAATTGAAAAAGTATATTGGCCTGGCTTTACCGATCATCCAAACCATGAAATTGCCAAAAAACAAATGCGCGATTTTGGTGGAATGATCTCTATTGTTTTAAAAGGAGCCGACGAAGCAAAAACATTTAAGATCGCCTCTTCATTTAAAGTTTTCTCTTTAGCCGAAAGCTTAGGCGGCGTTGAATCGCTTATCAATCATCCTGCAACTATGACGCATGCTTCTATTCCAAAAGCAGAACGCGACAAAGCAGGGGTTGTAGATAATTTACTGCGCTTAAGCGTTGGTGTTGAAGATGTAGAAGATCTAATTGAAGATCTTAAACAGGCGTTGGGATAGATATACTAACTAAGAGTAAAAAGTTACTTCTCCCGTTGTTATATCGTGAGTACCGCCAACAATTCCTATTTGTCCGCTTTCGATCATTTCTTTTAAAATTGGACTGCGTTCCATTATTGCTTTAACTGTTCGCTTAACATTGATCGTAGCAACATTTTCTACAAATACAGAATTATTTGAATTACGATTTTCTTTTGTGTCGGTCTCAGAATCTACCGCTGGTCTGATTTTTGTTAACAAGGCAGTTAAGTTTCCCATTTCAACATGGTCGCAAGCCCCTTTTACAGCTCCGCATTTTGTATGCCCTAATACAACAATAATTTTTGAGCCTGCAACTTTGCAAGCAAATTCCATACTGCCTAAAATATCTTCATTTACAATATTACCGGCAATACGCACACTAAAAATATCGCCTAGTCCTTGGTCAAAAATTAATTCGGCCGAAGTTCTGCTGTCGATACAACTTAAGATGATCGCAAACGGATGTTGCCCATCGGATGTTTCGTTTGCCTGCTGTAATAAATTGCGATTAACTTTTAAGTTATTTACAAATCGTTTGTTCCCTTCTTTTAATAATTCCAATGCCTTTGAAGGAGTAATGGCTGATTGCATTTCTTTAGTTAACGTTTTCATTTGGTTTTATTTTTAGGTTAAGTAATAGTTCTCAGGTTGATGCGCTTGAGGTATCTCAGTTTCATTTATGAGATTCTTAATATTAATTTCAATTTTTCTCGAAATGGCAGTCATAGGTGTGTCGGTTGGTCGGTTCTCAAATGGATCTTGCATATGGGTTGCCGATTTTTCCAATAAAAGAAATGCCGTTGAGATCAAAAGTAAAAGAGGGATCTCAAAAAGACCAGCTACATCATTTAATGCAACGGAAAGTGTAACTATGAACAGGTAAATTATGGCGTGCAGAAATAATCGATAGGTTACAGGGAACACCGTTGATTTTATCCGCTCTAACTTCCCTTGCGCATCACAAAGCCTCACTAATGTATTATCTAATTGTATCTGACAAAATAACTCCAGCTGCCCCTTCTCTTTAAGTTCTTTA
>CAYYUS010000552.1:0-2619 GCA_964474925.1 uncultured Akkermansia sp.
GCATTAAACAATCGAGCGCCATCTAAGTGCAGCTTAATATTTGAAGCGCGACAAAATGTTGAAATATCTTTTATGTCCTTTAAGGTATAATAACTTCCACCAGCTTTATTTACTGTATTCTCTAATTCAACTAAACCGGTACGTGTTAACCAATCGTACGAAGCATTTACATTATCTTTTATCTGATCTAATTTTAATCTTCCTCTATCACCTACCAATAACTTTGCCTGCACGCCCGAATTTTTTGCAATTCCGCCTCCTTCGTAATTATAAATATGACTATTCACATCACAAATAACTTCATCGCCGGGTTTTGTGTGCACATTAATTGCAATTTGATTTGTCATGGTGCCACTTGGACAAAATAAACCTGCTTCATGCCCAAACATGTTTGCCAACTTTTGTTCCAATTTTAAAACCGTTGGGTCTTCGTTAAATACATCATCGCCAACTTCAGCGCTCATCATGGCATCCATCATGGCCTTACTTGGTTTTGTAACTGTGTCGCTTCTTAGATCAATTACCATAACTATTTTTTTCTTAATAACATTAATCCATCTCTTACAGGGAGTAATAAATTCTCCACCCTCTCGTCACTACTAACAAATTCATTGAATTGATGTATCAGTTTTGTTTCAGCATCCATTTTTAAAACATCGTCCAATATCTTTCCACTCCACAAAACATTATCGGCAATTATCAATCCACCACTTCTTACTTTATCGATCACTGCCATATAATAATTCAAATAATTTTTTTTATCGGCATCAATAAAAACAAGATCAATAGCCTTGTCAATTTTTGGGATAACATCCAGCGCCTGTGCTTTTACCAATTCGATTTGTTTTGAGTAGGCCGATGAATCAAAATACTTTTTAGCAAAAAGATTTGTTTCTTCATTTGGATCGATAGTGAGTAATTTGCCAGATGGCTTTAACCCTTCGGCCAAACAAAGCGCGGAATACCCAGTGTAAGTACCAATTTCCAAAATAAACTCAGGTTGTGTTAATTTTGAAATAAAACTCAAGATCCGGCCCTGCAAATGGCCGCTTAACATACGAGGCTGTCCAACTTTTAAATTAGTTTCGCGATTGAGCTTTTTAAGAAGTTCGCTTTCTTGTTCTGTATGCGCCTCACTATAAGCTTGAATGGTTTCAGCAATAAAATCCATGGTTTAAAGGTATGATTTTTGACGGATCATAAAATTGTAATTCATCAAAATAAAATATATATTTAACCTCAAATTACACTAATTCACACACAATAGAATTGCCTACTCTATCTAATACTCCTTCTGCAGCAACTCAAAATTCAATAAATGTTGATCTAGGTCTTTACAAAGCTTATGTAGAAACCTCATTAACCTATGTTGGGGTCACAAAGACAGGTATCTTAGAAATACGTTTTAAGGTGAATGAATATGAAGTTGATGTAAAAGATCAAGATGAGATCCAGGATGCTGTTAAAAAATTAACCAATAACAGCAAGGATCGCTATCACATACTTGTTATTCCGGGAATGTATGGAGGAATAACTCCTGAAGCAAGAAATAAAGAAATGTTTCTTGATGGAACTTATAGCAATCATCTATCAATATCCATTGTTGTAGCAGGTTTGCCGCAACGTATTCTTGGTAAATTCTATTATCATTTTAAAAAGCACAAACCAAAATTTCCCTTTCAATTATTTGCTACCGAAGCTTTAGCTTTAAAATGGATAGAAGCCAATAAATGATAGTATCATTTCATACTATTTCTGCAATATAACCTTCTGTGTTCTGCGTTTACCTTCGTTTGTAAGATTCACAAAATAAATTCCGTTTGTAAGATCACTCAAATTAACCGGCACTTGGTATTTTCCATTGTGTTGACCCTGAATATTCACAACAGTTCTCAAACTTACGCCATTAATATCTACAATATCAATTAATACATCTGATCGTTTTTTCAGATCGTATTTGATAGTGAATTCACCTTTGGTTGGATTGGGGTAAACGATAAAATCAGATTTAATATCATTCACCTTCACATCATCTTGTTTCTCTATCACTAAAGAATCTAATTTATTTTCAGGAATAACCGAATCGGGTATTTGCGGCACGTACAGCATCGCTCCCATGATCATTTCTTCGGGTTTAGGTACGTCAGCAATGGGCGAATCTACAATTGGTGAATCAATAGGTAAAATATTCTCGATCACATAATCGTGTTGAATAGAAATACCACCTGCCACGTGAGTTTCATAATGTGTTGATACTTCTAATCTACCATCAACAGTTTCTTCATTTAGTTCCATCTTGCTAATCGTATCAAGAGGCATTGTAGCTACCATTTGCCCCACCATAACATCCGTTTGTTCTGTTTTCTCATCTGTTTCCGGCTTAACGGTTTGTTCAATTGAGATCTCACCCAAAGCTTTGCCTTTGTTATCTGTACAACTAAACAATAATGTACCAATAGCAATAAATAAAGCTATGGTGAACATTTTTGTAACGCTCATGTTCTTTGGTAAATTATTAAGATCTATTGTAAAGTTTAAAGGCCTGTTAATTTGTGTCTTTTTAAAATGCCCACAAACTTTTTGATCCTGGTTGGCCAACAAAATATCTTTTATCTCACT
>CAYYUS010000553.1:0-2619 GCA_964474925.1 uncultured Akkermansia sp.
ATTTGTTTTTCTTATTATCAATGCGATAAAAGATATTTCTAGCGATTTTCTCATTCGTTACACGTAGAGTAAAATCTTCTTTTCCTTCTTTCTCGATTACATCGAATATATCTTGTAACCAATGCTCGAAACTAGAATCCTCGTTTGATCTTAGTTGGAAATTGAATCGAACTTTCATTGTTTGTTTTTATGATTAAGGTTGAGAGATAGAAAAGAAATATTAGAGAAAGAGTAGTGATGGTTGCAGATATTAAAACAACTACTAAACTCAATCTCAATACAGATGCAAGTAAAATTGGGTTTATGCTACCCAAAAGAAACAATACATAATACAACATAATAAATTACTTGATATTGTAAACAATGGACAAGAGTATACCAGTTGCTATACCAACAATATAGTAACAAATTTTCGTAAAGATAACCCGTTGACTAATTACGCTGGTATAAAGTTTTTTCTTTTCAGCATACCAAACGTAGAGTGGTACTAGTGCAGTAAATAATACTATACAAAATAAAACTATTTTTAAGTTCATTTATATTCTCAAGGTTATTGTTCTACACTATTAACTATAAATATTAATTCAAAATCTACCTGGCGTCACTGGAGGAGTGTATCCACCCATACCTTGCGAACTACGAAGATTGTTAATTGATTGTGCAACTGAGTATTGTACAACGTTATTCATAAGAGCTTGCATAAAAACTGGTGCATTATCGCTAACTATTTTATTTAGAATGGGGATAATACACATGCTTAAATCAGCGTCATATTTAGAATTAAAACGTTCATCTTTACTGAGCGTATCAGCTATACTGTCTTTTGCAAGTTTCACCAATTCCAAGTAGATCATACCAGGTAGTGTGGATGAATCATTTACTGGTGAATAATCTACAATGGGTACCATGTACTCTACATGACCTGTCACACCAGTGTTGTTATTAGGATGATCTTTATCCAAATAACCACTAGCTTTCTTAAAACGCTTATGTTGAGCACCATTGACAAATTCATCAATAGCCAAGTCTGTCATTTTATCAAATGTTTCTTGTGGAATCAATTCAATAAAACCAGTCTTAAGGCGTTCTGAAAGTTTTTCACGAATAGCGCTCAACACAGGATCTTTCATATCGGTAGAAGATAGTGCAGTAGAAGACATTTTATTTCCTTTTGATTGGTTAGTATCAATGTAGTTATATGTGATTATAAATTACTGGGCTCTACGTAAAAGCTCACCATCTCTTAGAACAATCTTTTCTTTCTCTAGTCTAGCTAAGATAGCTGCTACTTCATCGTCTGATCTATAATCAAAACCAATTAACTTTAATTGAAACCTAATTTTAAGAAAATCTATATTTGCAGTATGCGTCCATGTTTCAGGAAATATCCTTTTGATAACAGGTAAGTTTTTCTCTTTCCATTCTTTATTATCAAGAGTGGTTCTGAAATTAAACGGTAACTTCTTGATTACTGTGTTCATCATTTTCTACTTTGGTGTACTGTTTATATTTTTCATCGAATGTAAAAAACAAAGAATTGTCTTCACTCCAAGTATATTTCGCAAATGGTTTATGATCATATACGATCACTCCATTGCCTTGAAACGTCAGATGTTGAATTAGTGTAACTGGTACAGCTAATTTCTGCAATTCAAACATAATTTTACCAAAAGTTCTACCAGAATTTGCAAATTTACGATAAGGCATTGTCTTCTCTTTATACTGTTGAAATTATTCAGATGTAAGTCGCTTTAGTTCTCTATTGGCTCTTAGAATTGTAGTATTTTCACTAGGTGACTCTGCACCGCTTTCTCTAAGAAGTGCTCTGTAACTACGTTTAACACCAAGAGGAGTTATATTGATTCTAAAATCATTAGCAATAGATACAGAATACATTTCTTCTAATTGACGTAATGCTATAATGTCTTTATAAGCTTGAATCAAGCGATTTTTATAGATTTTACCATCCTTGTTTTTAATATGGATTTGGTAAGTTATTACTGCTGTTATTAAAGAACCCAATAACATAAAACCACCACTAATGAAAGCGATGTATAAAGGTGTAATATTTTCGTTCATGTTATTTGCAATATGGTAAGCTTATTATGCCTAAAAAATAAAGAATAAACAATGGAAATAAGAATGATGTTATTCCAATAGAAATAAATGTTAGAAATAGATGATTATAATACCATCCTTTTATTTCATATTTGCTTAAATCAAGAACTTCTAATTTGCTATCATAATGAACTCTATTTTTACTTTCTGATTCAATAGATTCTCTTAATGTTTGATATGCTTTAGCTGTAGCCTCGTGTTCAGCATGAATACATTCCACCCATTTTTTAAATTTTACATTTTTATCACTATTAATTTTACGAGCTATCTTATTTCTACCCAATCTACTATTTGTATTTAATTGATGTTTCATTTTCTATCTCCTGCCCATTTTGATATCCAATTGGTTTATTTACATTGTCATATGTAACAGAATGATGCATCCAATCTTTACCTCCAAATGACTTACACCAATATTCAAAACTAGTTCCTTCTTTTTTATTAGCTGAAACAATCACTGTTCTATTGCTCATTTTAAAAGTCAAGTATTTACCAGTGAAT
>CAYYUS010000554.1:0-2613 GCA_964474925.1 uncultured Akkermansia sp.
ACGAAGTCCTTTATTAGCATTATGCATGACCATTGCCATGCTTTCGCTTGCAGGAATTCCTATCACCGCAGGCTTCTTTGCAAAATATTTTGTGTTCACTGCTATGATGACAACATCGTATAAATGGTTATTGATCTTAGCTGTATTAACTTCAGCCGTTGGGGTGTATTATTATTTCAAAGTGATCATTGCCATGTACTTTAAACCTGCAGCAAACGAAGAGCCGGTTGAAATAGATATGGGAAGTAAAATGGTGGTTATATTAACGGCACTTATTACTATTATTATTGGGGTAGTTCCAAGTCTTATCGCCGAAATGTTTACGGTATAATTTTCATTGAATTTTTTGAGAGTCCTTTAGTATTTTGCTAAAGGACTTTTTTGTTTTTATTAGGGTGCCCAAATAAAAAGAGCACTTCACCTTTTCATCACTATCTTTACATCGTGAAACCAGATATTGATACAAAAGAACGCATCGAGCAAATGATCCGTTCGTTTTATGCTTCTCTTCTTACAAACGAAGACATAAAGCCTGTTTTTGCCAATACCGATTTTGAAAAACACATGCCACACATGGTAGCATTTTGGAGTTTTGTATTATTAGATGAAGCAGGGTACAAAACCAATGTGTTTGATAAACATGTGAATCTCCCAATCAAAAAAGAACACTTTGGTATTTGGCTAAAGCACTTCGAAGAGAATATCAAAAACCAATTTTCGGGTCCCAAGGCAGATCTTGCTATTCAAAGGGCTCAGCTTATAGCGTATACTTTTGAGAATAAGTTAAAGGCTATGGGTAAAATAGATTAAAACCCCTTTGTTAATAATAGGTAGTCCTTTAACAGATCTTGTTTTTCGCTTTTAGATACCTTTGGGTATGAAAATATTTAAAACAGGAATTGCCGTTTTATCGGTTTATTTAGTTTTACAAGGTTGTGTAGCGCATCGCATACACGATGAAGTAAAAGCTAATTTAGAAAGTTGTAAAACAGAATTAGCCGAGAACAAAAAGGCTAAAATAGACGCTGAGACCAAACTCAATGAGATGAGGGAGCAGTTTACAAAAGACCAAAAAGCGCTCGATGGTTTGAAAAGAGATACTTCTATCATTGGTAGCAATTACCGAAATCTTACCCAAAAATATGATAAGCTGGATGTGTTAAATAACCAGTTAATGGATCGCTTAAATAAGCTTTTGGTAATGGGCGAAAAAGACAATGCTAAGCTTAGCGGCGACCTTCAAATGACCCAAGAGCAATTGTTAAAAAAGCAAGATGAGCTCAAATTATTGGAGGCAAAACTCATCATTCAGAAGAAGGAATTGGATGAATTAGCCACTCAACTTAAGGCAAGAGAAGCACGAGTAAATGAACTTGAGGCCATCTTAAAACAAAAAGATGCAGCAGCAGCTGATCTTAAAAAGAAGCTTCAAGATGCACTTTTAGGCTTTGAAGGAAAGGGCCTAACCATTACCCAAAAGAACGGAAAGATCTATGTGAGTATGGATGAGAGCTTACTTTTTGCCAGTGGTAAAACTAATGTTCAGCCTAAGGGAATTGAGGCTTTAAAGAACGTTGCAAAAGTGCTTGAGCAAAACACCGATATTAATGTATTGGTAGAAGGTCACACAGATGATGTACCCATGAATGGTGCAGGGGAAATAAAAGACAATTGGGACCTCAGCGTTATGCGCGCAACTTCGGTAACCAAGATCATGTTGACCAGTGCAAAAATAGATTCGAAGCGAATTACTGCTGCAGGGCGTGGAGAGTTCTTCCCTTTAGATCCGGCAAAAACACCAGAAGCAAGAAAGAAGAATAGAAGAACAGAGATCATTTTAACCCCTAAGTTAGATGAGTTATTAAAGGTATTAGGCGATAATTAAAACAAAATACATGGGAATAGTTTCAGAATTTAAATCATTTATAATGCGAGGCAACGTGGTTGACCTTGCTATTGGAGTTATTATTGGAGGCGCTTTTGGCGCTATTGTAAATTCATTGGTAGCAGATGTAATAACACCAATTATTTTACAACCCGCTTTAAATGCAGCCGGAGCAGCAGATCTTGCTTCTTGGAAACCAGGAGGAATGCTTCTTGGAAAGTTCATCTCTTCAGTGATCTCGTTTGTAGTTATTGCCTTTGTATTGTTTTTAATTGTAAAGGCAATGAATGCTGCAAAAAAGAAAGAGGAAGCCAAGCCGGTAGTGGCTCCCGAGCCATCTGCCCAAGAGAAGTTACTCATGGAGATTCGCGATGCCTTGGTAAAAAAGTGATCTCGCAAAGTAAAGATCGCATTTACCCAAGAGAAATAGAAAATATTATCCTGTAAGCCTTGTATACAAAGGCTTACAGCCAATTTACCCAATAGAGCGCTTGTTTTTTTGCAAAAAACGCAATTTCCCAAACCTACTGCTATCTCCTTAACCTTAAATTTACTTTGAAAGTTCTTGATCAATCCCTCAGAATTGATCATTTCAAATTAATTCTTTAAATATCAATTATTTAACCTATTTAAACAAGAGTTAAACAATGTTTAAACAACACTTAATGAGTGTTCAAATAACAGTAACTAAAGAGTTAAGCAAATCCTATTTTTATTAATTTTCGTTT
>CAYYUS010000555.1:0-2609 GCA_964474925.1 uncultured Akkermansia sp.
TGTTGCTTAGACAATTATTGGTTGTCTAATTTATTTTTCAGGTCGCTTAATGCTGAGATATCACCTAAAGTGGTTTTCTCAGTATTATCCTTCATCTTTTTTACTGCTTTTGAAGTTGCATCAGCATCAGCCTTTTTATTTGACTTATCTGTTTTTCTAACTTCGTCTTTTACTTCTTCATGTAAACGAGCGTGAGAAACAACAATGCGTTTTGCATCTTTGCTAAACTCGATCACTTTGAAATCTGCTTTCTCTTCTGCTTTTAAACTTCCGCCTTCAGCTTTAGCTAAGTGACGAGCAGGACAGAATCCTTCAACTCCATAAGGTAAACCAATAATGGCGCCTTTGTCGTTAACGTTCATTACAGTTCCTTGGTGAATAGAATCTATTGTAAATACAGTTTCAAATACATCCCATGGATTTTCTTCCAATTGTTTGTGGCCTAAACTTAAACGACGATTTTCGCCATCAATTTCTAGTACCACAACATCCATCTTCTCTCCAACTTTACAGAATTCACTTGGGTGTTTTATTTTCTTGCTCCATGAAAGATCAGAGATGTGAACTAAACCGTCAACACCTTCTTCTAATTCAACAAACACACCGAAATTGGTGAAGTTGCGAACTGTTCCTGCATGTTTGCTGCCTTTAGCATATTTCTCCATGATCATATTCCAAGGATCAGGAGTTAATTGTTTCATGCCTAAGCTCATTTTACGCTCTTCACGATCAAGGGTTAAAACAACTGCTTCAACTTCTTGTCCGATCTTAACGAATTCTTGCGCGCTGCGTAAATGTTGACTCCAGCTCATTTCACTTACGTGAATTAAACCTTCAACACCTGTAGTGATCTCGATGAAAGCGCCGTAATCGTTTATAACAACTACTTTACCTTTAACTTTATCACCAATTTTTAATTCAGAACTTAAAGCTTCCCAAGGGTGTGGAGTTAATTGTTTTAAACCTAAAGCAATACGTTTTTTATCATCATCAAACTCAAGAATAACAACTTGAATTTGTTGATCTAATTTCACGATCTCTTCTGGATGGTTGATACGACCCCATGATAGATCAGTGATGTGGATCAATCCATCAACACCACCTAAGTCAACAAACACACCATATGATGTGATGTTCTTCACAGTTCCTTCCAACACTTGTCCTTTCTCTAATTTAGAGATGATATCGCGTTTTTGATTTTCAATTTCTGCTTCGATCAATGCTTTGTGAGATACTACTACGTTCTTGTATTCATTGTTGATCTTCACAACTTTGAACTCCATAGTTTTTCCAACAAACACATCATAATCACGAATTGGTTTCACATCAATTTGTGAACCCGGTAAAAATGCTTCGATACCGAATACATCTACGATCAAACCACCTTTTGTTCTGCACTTAACAAAACCTTTAATGATCTCATCTTTATTAAGAGCCTCATTAACACGATCCCAGCTTTTGTTAGCACGTGCTTTTTTATGAGATAATACTAATTGTCCGTTTGCATCTTCTGCTGTTTCAACAAACACTTCAATTTTATCACCAATCTTTAGATCTGGATTGTAACGGAATTCCGATAAAGGAACAACGCCATCTGATTTATAATTAATGTTCACAACAACTTCGCGGTTGTTCTTTGCTACAACAACACCTTCAATGATCTGAAGATCTGCAATTGTGCTTAATGAATTGCTGTAAAGCGCGTCTAACTTTTCGCGTTCTGCTGCATCGTAATTGTTTTGCTTTTTTCCGATCGAACTCCAATCGAAATCCGGATTTCCTACTAAGGCTTTTTCTGCCATGTTTTTTATTCTAATTGTATCAGATCTTATAAGGGAAAACCTGAGGGGTTTTACATTTTTAGTTATTCCGCTTTAACCCTTATTTAAAACGGGCTACAAATATAGTGGTTTATTGGGAACGGAGGTGTTGAAAACCCTGGATTTGTGATATTTTAAGATGTTGATAATCATTTAGTTAAATATTTTTGTCAAATCAGCATTTCTGCCATAAATTTGCTGTGTGACCATAAAGATATCTACCGAAAATATTGAGATCTCTGTAAGAGCATCGTATTTATCCGAGCACAGCATTCCTCGTGAGAACCACTTTTTTTATGTGTACTTTATTACTATTGAGAATAAGGGAAATTATGCCGTTCAATTATTAAGCAGACATTGGGATATATTTGATAGTAATGGCGAGAAACGCGAAGTGGATGGCGAAGGTGTTATTGGGGAAACTCCTGTGATAGAACCCGGTGAAACCTACGAATACAATAGCGGATGTAATTTACTTACCGATATGGGTTATATGAAAGGCTATTATACGATGAAACGCCTTATGGATGATACTTTATTTAAAGCTGTTATTCCTCAGTTCGATCTTATCGTTCCAGCAAAACTCAACTAAGTTTATTTGCCACAAAGACACGAAGTTTAATTGTGGTAATTCTCTTTGTGCCTTCGTGTCTTTGTGGCTAAAAAGAGTCGCAAAAAAAAAGATCCGGCACTGCGGCCGGATCTGGAATTTCTGCTTAGAAAATTAATAATATATATATTATGCTAATTTTACGTTAATGGCGTTAATTCCTTTTTTACCTTCCTGGG
>CAYYUS010000556.1:0-1920 GCA_964474925.1 uncultured Akkermansia sp.
TGATGAAAAACAAAAATTGCAAAGCAGAAATTTTGATCCACTGTACTGATTTATCGGATCAATTTTTTAATCCGATATTCTCCACCAAGTAATAAAAAAAGACCTATCGATTTCGATAGGCCTTTTTATTTTTTAAGAGTTACTTATTCAGCATTAATTTAAAGCTTCGCTTTAATTTCCACCAGATCATATCCTTCAATAATATCTCCGGCTTTTATATCGTCAAAGTCTTGAATGTTCAATCCGCACTCATAACCCGATGTTACTTCTTTTACATCGTCTTTAAAGCGTTTCAATGAACCTAAAGCTCCTTGGTGAACCACAATTCCATCGCGGATCACACGCACTTTGGTATGACGTGTAACTTTTCCATCCAATACATAACAACCTGCAATGGTTCCTACTTTAGTGATATTAAACACCTCGCGGATCTCAATATTACAAACTACTTTTTCTTCAAACTCAGGAGCTAACATTCCTTCCATCGCAGCTTTGATCTCGTCGATAGCTTGGTAAATGATAGAGTATAAACGAATATCAATTTCTTCTACCTCTGCTAATTTGCGTGCATTTTGAGTAGGTCTAACCTGGAAACCAACAATGATGGCATTTGAAGCCGAAGCTAACATAACGTCGTTTTCACTAATTGCTCCAACCGATTTATGAATGATGTTCACCGCAATTTTCTCAGTAGATAATTTCAATAAACTATCCGATAAGGCTTCTATAGATCCATCCACGTCGCCTTTTACGATCACGTTCAATTCTTTAAAATCACCAATTGCCAAACGTCTTCCGATCTCGGCAAGTGTAATGTGTTTTTGCGTACGAATACCTTGCTCGCGTTGTAATTGCAAACGTTTGTTGGCCAATTCACGGGCTTCACGCTCATCTGTCATTACATTAAATTTATCACCCGCTGTTGGCGAACCATTTAATCCTAATAATTGAACAGGAATGGAAGGACCAGCTTCTGCAATAGTTAAACCGCGTTCGTTGGTCATTGCTTTTACACGGCCACTATACCCACCGGCAACAATGATATCACCAACTTTTAATGTACCGCGTTGTACAATGATATCGGCAACGTGTCCGCGACCTTTATCTAACTTTGCTTCAATTACCGAACCAGATGCTCTTACTTTTGGATTTGCTTTCAGATCCAATACCTCTGCTTCTAATAATACTTTCTCTAATAAAAGTGCAATGTTTGTTCCTGCCTTCGCCGAAATTTCTTGCGATTGATATTTACCGCCCCATTCTTCAACTAATACATTTAATTGAGCAAGATCTTCTTTGATCTTATTTGGATTAGCACCCGGCTTATCAATTTTATTGATCGCAATTACCATTGGTACTCCTGCAGCTTGCGCGTGATTGATCGCTTCTTTTGTTTGAGGCATCACACTGTCGTCGGCCGCAACCACAATAATTACAATGTCAGTTATTTTTGCACCACGTGCACGCATCGCGGTAAACGCTTCGTGACCGGGAGTATCTAAAAATGTAATTGATTTTCCGTTCTCTAATTTTACGTTATAACTACCAATGTGCTGCGTAATTCCACCAGCTTCACCGGCAACAACGTTTGCTTTACGAATATAATCTAATAAGGATGTTTTACCGTGGTCAACGTGACCCATGATGGTTACAATTGGTGGACGGTGAACAACATCTCCTTCTACATCTTCTTCTTTTTCTTCAATTGCTTCTACAACTTCGGCAGAAACGAATTCTGTTTTAAATCCAAATTCTTCAGCAACTATGGCAATGGTCTCAGCATCCAAACGTTGATTGATGGATACAAATAAGCCCAAGCTCATACAGGTTGCAATAATTTGGTTCACCGGAATGTCCATCATCGTTGCTAACTGATTAGCCGAAACGAATTCAGTAACTTTTAAAATGCTTTTTTCTGCA
>CAYYUS010000556.1:1930-2600 GCA_964474925.1 uncultured Akkermansia sp.
ATCTCAATTTTTAATTTTTCTGCATCTAATAATTCCTGCTTCTCAGCCATTCTCTCGCGAACAACATCACGTTTATCTCTACGATTTTTTGATGATTTTGATTTAGAACCTTTTTCACTTAAACGCGCTAAAGTTTCTTTGATCTGTTGTTGGATCTCTTCTTCCGTTAATTCATGACGTGGTTTAGAAGCTGTTTGGCTACTACCACCACCATAAGGTTTTTTATGCTTAGGATCGCCATATTTTTCTTTGGCGCGTTCTTTTGCAATTTTTGCTTGCTCAGTTCCAACCTTCTTGATCTCTTCTTCACTTAAGCCACCTTTTTTAATGCGCTTACGTTTTTTACGCTCGAGTGCAAAACTGCTTTCGCCTTTTTTAGGAGATTCTTTTACAACAGGAAGTTCAACTTTACCAAGGATCTTAGGACCTTCTAGTTTCGCAAATTTAGTCTCAATATGTTCAATTTCTTCAACAACTTCAGGTACAGTTTCTGCTACAACGGGTTTTTCTTCAACAGTTTCAACAGTTTTCTTTTTTCCTTTTGTAGGCTCTTCTTCCTTCTTGCCTTTTTTATCTTTTGTTTTAGATATAGAATCAAGATCTAATTTACCAAGTACTTTAGGGCCGTCCTTACTTTCTACTTCTTGGGTAAAAAGCTCAGGCTCAGCTT
>CAYYUS010000557.1:0-2343 GCA_964474925.1 uncultured Akkermansia sp.
TTCGGAGCCATATAGTTCTGTAGAGAAATTGAAAAGAAGGCTGAATGGATAATTGAAAATAGATCCTACCTCGGGAGCTGTTTGATTTTCCAACTTAGGATATCCTTTTGCTTCCTGGTATTTGACCATTTCAGTCATCCAGTTTTGAATGCATCCATAAATATTACTATAGTCAGGTCGTAGCAGTTCATCGAGACCATCGAAATTCTTTTTGAATTTATCAATATTATTTAGGATATGTTTTGCATAGCCGTAAACTTTAAATAATTCATCAGGCTTGAGTTCTGATTGTAAAGGATCAATAAATTTCCCGTTATTAATATTGATGAAAGGCAGCTTCTCTTTGATCCTGTATGAAACAGAGGTAAACAAAAAGCAGTCAGGTGAAGTGCCGCCTACCACATTTCCTTTAAAGGAGATGACATCTATAAAGGGGATTTTATCAGCATTGTTTGCTAAGGACTGATCGCACCATAAGGGTTTCCGTTCGAATAAGACATTACCAAAAGCGCCAAGTGGTTCATAGATATTAATTGTATCGCCAATCTTTTTTGCGTCAGAATACGCTAGATGCACCCGGTCGACCTGGATATCTTTATAGTCAAGGGCAATGCAGGCAATAAATCCTTTCCACTCACTGATCAACGATTTATAGAAACGCATTAAGCCGGAAGTTTCTGCATCTTTATCGGTAACAGCGTCTAATGCATTTCTAAATAGATTGGCCCTTGCATACACGGAGGGCATACCTGAAACAATAGAGCCAATATCAACAGATGAATTACCGTCTTTATCAACAGCAATTTCTGGTATGATGATGTTCTTTGTGAAAACCTCCAGTTGAGGTATTTTATCCCAGGCATATTCCACACCATGGGGTTCTGCTTTTTGCTGAACCTTTATTGTTAGGGCTTTTATTTTATTATCTGCCATTGTTGACGGTTAGTTTAAAATGAAATTTTGTGACTTTGTAATAGCATTATAGATATGCGCCAGAAATTTTTCTTTCGGGGTATTTACTTTCTGTTCGTCGTTTGGAGTGGATTTTATCAACTCTTTGACAAACTTGTCGTAGGTGTTGGATATCAATCCACCATCAGGCCAATGGTATTTCTTATCAATAAACAATGTACCTACATCCAGTTTTTTCAATTCTGAAGATGTATCAGGGAATGCTTTACTATCAAACAAAAATGTTCCTGGCGCTATCGTATTCCTGACCTGGTAGATCCAACCCGGAATAAATTTTACACCGTCAAACGTATAGGCGAATAGTTTGAAGTAGTCATTTATATCATTACATTCCTCATCGGTGATGCTGCTGTATTGGGTTAATTTTGTTTGTTGACATTGAATTATAAAACCCTTTATACCACTATCACCAACAGCCGCTCCGTTTTTGGTAAGGCTAATATGTGCCAAAGAGAAAAATGCACCTAACCTGTTGGCAAATGTTTCTCCCGCTTTATTTTGATTTCCTACAAAGTCATTAAACGAAAAATTGAATGTGCCATTCTTAAACTCAACGGCTTTGTACAGGTATTCTGCCTTGGCTCCATCAAATCCATCTTTTCTTGTAAAGAAGTCGTAAGCGGCGCATGCACACAACAATTCCGTGATATGGCATGGATTTTTTTGATTAGCACCCCCAGTGATCGTTTTATGACCTGAGTTAGCGTCATCAATCTTTTTGCTATTAATTGGCCAACCAATATGGTATAAGATCTTATAGCATTTCTGAACAGTTGGATCACTTTGATAAAACTGAAGTGCAGCCTGGCTGTTTAGAGGGAAGAAAGAAGAGTCAGCAATTACACTATCCTCTTTTACCGACTTCTGTTTATTGTCGGGCTTATTAAATGTGAAATATTCGGTTAAAAGCGTAGAACCGAATTTTGCTTTTGTAAAATCAATGCTTGATGTGCCGCCAGAGCGTATCTGCACAAAATCCTGTAAAGCCTTCGGTATAACTGGGATTGAAGAGGCTCCCGTACCACCGAATATGGAACCGAAAATAAAGACTCTTGCATTAGCTCCTGCTTTTTCTAATTTGGAAACATACAAGTCTAATTCTCTTTCTTGGGGTTGAACATTTACACCTTTAGCAATGTTACGGGCAGCCTCGATAATACCGTGATACATTAGCAAGGAACCCAAATGGGTTTGAGCCCGATATCCGTGAGATAAATTAAATTCCTGCACAGAATTGTTATCAAGGAATAGATCTGAGATCAGTTTATTCGCTTTCTGCTGTTCAGTTGTACCAGTTGAGAGCTTGGTAATGTTTTTATAATTTTCCCTGCCTACCCCGGCGTAATTGGTATAAAACCGATACAGGTTAAG
>CAYYUS010000557.1:2353-2592 GCA_964474925.1 uncultured Akkermansia sp.
CGTGCCTCCCTCGGTGGTACCTGAAGTTTTAATTCGACTATACAGTCTGATCAATTCTTCTACCCGACCTTTATTGCCATTAGTTTGATCTGTATCTAAAGTAAGCATTTCGATCTCCTGGTTATCAAACATTCCTATAGCACACAAATGCGTGAAGGACTCCAGGCAGCGCATCCCTGTACCGCCAATAGCTATGACAAATAATTTATCCATAATTTATTTTTTTGAATTAAAACCAG
>CAYYUS010000558.1:0-2591 GCA_964474925.1 uncultured Akkermansia sp.
AATTGGAAAAAATAATTAGGGTGACGCGAATAATTCCATAAACCATACTGACATACTTTTCCTTTGTTGGCAGGATCCTTTTTAAAATATGCTAATTGCCAATCCGATAATCCTTCGCCAATAGTACTTAAGCACCACAAACCGGCGCCAATGTATTCGATGATATTCATTTGTGGTTCGGGATTTAATGCGATCACAAAAAATGGGATAGACAACATCACATTAGATACCGCTTGCATTTGAAAGAAAGCGAAAAATTTTCCATCACCCCAATCTTCTCGTAATTTTTTATAGCGACCCTCTTCCTCTTTTAAATGCGAGCCAACGCGGATCAATAAATAAATTCCTAAGCGTAAACTCCATAATGCTGCCAGAATACAAACCACATTTTTACGCGGCTCGTAACCATCGGCCAATATCCAAATGATGATAGCGATGACCAAAAAATTAAATGCCCAAAAAATATCTACAATACCATTATTCCTTATAGACTTAGCCCATAAAAAGATAATGACCATGATAAAACAAACAGAAGCAAGAGAGATCAGTGGAATTGATAAATAATTGCTCATATGATTTTTTTAAATTTTTCGGAGTTGAATGATGTGTAACCAGTTCAGTGCGCGAATTATGAGGTAACTTGGATCCAATTCAAATTTCTTCTGAGCAAAATTTACATCGTCGGGTAATTTATGATGATTATTTTGAAATAACTCTCCCATCATTAAAAAATCAATTGGTAAGGTGTTCTTGCTATGATCATGGTTATCGTAGTTAGAATAGCCATATTTATGTCCACACCAATTTACAATGGCACCATGAACAGGTCCCATAAAAAAATGAATAGGCAATAATAAGAACATCCACCACGATGTTGCAAACTGCATATAAAATAAAATATACAATACCACAAACCCAATTCTCACAAACCAACTATCGCTGATCTTGTCGAGCGTTTTCCATTCCGGATAACCACCTCTAAATTGCTCTTCGGGTTCCACATTATGTTTTGCATAATTCAAGTAGATATCTTTTGTGTGCATGGTCATATGCCAAATATCTTTAAAGAACATGGGTGAGTGCGGATCTTTTTCGGTATCGCTGTATGCGTGGTGCATGCGGTGTAAAATTGCATAGGCGCGCGGATTTAAAAAGGAAGAGCCTTGCGTTATGAACGTTAAGAAATAAAAAAATCGTTCCCAAAAAAAACTCATCGTAAACATTTTATGTGCCCCGTAGCGATGTAAAAAAAAGGTTTGACAAAATAGAGAAAGGAACCAGTGCGAGATAAAGAAAATTAAGATGTACATATGTTGATGAGTGCTTTTATAGGCATTTTTAGCTAAGTTCTTAGAATTACAATCGTGGCAAATATACGTATAATTTAGTCCTAAGAATTTACGTATTTTGACTTCAATTGGATCTACTTTTTCACATTCCTTATGAGTTTTTTCTCTTTTAAAATAAGATCGGTAAGGCTGGTTTTAGAAAGGATCTTTAAACTGGCTTCGCGCACTTCGAGCACTACTTCTCGTAAAGAACACAGCTCTTCGTGCGGACATTCCTCGCAAGTTTCGTAAAAATTTAAACTTACACAGGGTAAAAGTGCAATTGGACCTCCGGTTGCACGAATAATATGGCTTAACATGATCTCCTCCGGGTGTTTGCTTAAATAATAGCCGCCCGTAACGCCCATTTTACTTGCAACAAATCCCTGATGACGCAATTCCAATAAAATAGCCTCTAAAAATTTACGAGGAATTTTTTCTGTTTCCGAAATTTGCGAAATGCGCAAAGGCTTTTTATCATAATACACTTTTGCTAAAGCCGTGAGGGCTTTTATGGCGTATTTGGTCTTTTTTGGGAGCATGGGCAAATATACTACTAATTTGGTAGGAATTGGTAGTTGTGGATTTGATTATTTATTACAAATATGTATCTTTAATATGCGTCGTAAAGTTGTGCCTATACAACGAACGGGGTAAGTATTAGGAAGAACTTTATGGCACCCATAACATAGTTATAGGCAATAAGCGCGGACAGCCTCTAAACAAAATATACATTGAAAAAAGCATTAATAATATTCTCGTTATTTGGACTAATCATTTTATTAGGATGCGCGTTTTATTTTTGGTTAATTATAAATGGCTCTGGAAATACCAAGGCTGACAAAATTGACTCGTGTAACTATAATAAATTATTAGAATTTAAAGGTAAAATATCAAAAGTAGACAACTATAATTATAATGATTATATGTTCGATAAATTTTTAGGAATCACAATAAGTGGTGCAGACTCCGTTGAATATAATATACAATTTGATCTCATAAAATACGCAGACCTGAAAACATTTATTTATAAAAATCAGACAGTAATAAAAAATAAAAATTCAATATTTATTTCAATAGCTGACACAAACAATAACATTAGGACTATAATTTACCCAGACTGTGAAGTCGAAAACTAATATAAACAGGCGGACACGTAAACGTGTCGCACCTTTTGTGACGCTTACAGCCTATAACAGCACCTACCAGTAATGCGGGCGGAAACAAAGCTTTTGCAAAAGCGGTCGCTCCGCGAAAGACAAT
>CAYYUS010000559.1:0-2587 GCA_964474925.1 uncultured Akkermansia sp.
TTCCACTTTTCTTCTAAAAGATCTTGAAGTAATTGAGCAGGGCTTGCTTCCTTTAATTTTATTTTTTTATCACTGAACAATTCGAGGTAATTCAACTTTTCTTCAATGGCATTGTTGTATTCTTTGCCCATAAAATCTTTCAGGCGCTCTTTTATGGTTCCTTTAGAAGGGGGCAATACAGAATCCAATAATTGCGTATAGGTTAATTTATCTGCACTATGAATTTTGTATGTATCATCTGTTAACCCTAAGCGAACAAATACATTCCATGCTTCGCAATAACCGGTCATGCGCAAAGTTCCTCGCAAAAGTGTTTTAATATTCTTTAAGCCATATGGTTCTTGGTAACTAATACTATCGCGATTGGCATAGGCATCAAAGGCTCCATACTTCTCTACATTAATTGTATCAATTTGGGTGAAGATGCGTGATGGTGGAATGAATTTTAATTTTCCTTCGGAGATATATTGTGCTGCGCTCTGCCCTGCCACCACAACATTGCGCGGGTTCCAACTAAATTTATATCCCCAAGGATTATCATTACTCTCGGGAGCAACAAGTCCACCGCAATACGAACGGAAAGAAATGATATTTGCTCCTTTTGCTTGCAAATCGTGAATGATCTTCATGGCTGAGGCATGATCAATTCCCGGATCCAAGCCGATCTCGTTCATCAATAAAACATTTTTTTGTTTTGCTTCGCTATCGAGCTCCTTCATTTCGGCGCTTACGTAACTTGCCGTAAATAAATGCTTGCCAAAATTAACGCAATCTTTTGCCACACTTCCATGCATGGTAGCCGGAAGCATAGATACTACAACATCATGTGCTTCAATAATGGCTTTTCGTTGCGTATCATTATTTACATCAAAGGTTTTTGCTTCGCAGTTCGAATAGCTCTTCACTTTTTCGGTAGCGAGAGCCAAATTCATATCAGTTACAGTAACAAACCAATTATTACTTGCGGCGTTCTTCAGCAAATAGGTGATCAAACTTCCGCTTGATCTTCCAGCCCCTATAACCAGTATTTTCTTCATAAAATGCAGGTATAAAGATGCCAAAAATATTCAAGATATAACCTTTCATTTTCAAATATTATCAATAACTTTAAGGATGATTTTAAGGTATGTTTTTGTCCTGCTTTTTAGCGTAACGGCTGCTTTTTCGCAAAACAACCTTATTGTTTTTAGTTCCAACGCAGGTTTGTTCAGTGCAAAGATCGAGGGTTTAAGTTTGGGTGATGAATATAAGCAGGAAATAAAGGTTACTGCGCTCACAAAAGATACGTTCGATATTACGATAACAACCAAAGAAGGAAATTTGAGTTTAAAGAGGAAACTATTCTTGCTCGCAAAAGCAAAGCCAGTTAAAAACAAAGAGTTTGTGTATTCACTCGAATTAAATGAGGAAACAAAAAAACTAAAACTTGTATTTGTTACCGTTCACGATATAAAACCACTCCCCAACCCTCTATTACCGGCAAAGCCTGCAGAAGACACCACCTATAAATGGCGAAATAATGTTTTTGGAACTTTATTTGAATTAAAAGACGGCAAGCCTATTTTTTATTTCAATTTGCCAAAGAGCGGAACATGCACAGAAGGCATGACACAAACTAACCTTGATCATGGCGTTGCGTTCATAAAGCGTACCGTAATGGATATGGAAAAACACCAATACACTCAGGAAATAGTAAAAAACAATTGCATCACATGCCAACAATTAGCTACCATTTTAAAAAGTGTAAATTACGAATTAGATAAATTAAAACTTGTAAAAGAAGCTTACGTTAATTTGGTTGATAAAAAGGAATTAAAAACATTAGAAGCATCATTTAGATTTGAGTCGAGCAAAAAAGAATTTGCGGATATGTTGGCCTATCCCAACAAAATGATCCCTGCAAAGAACAAGATCAATTGCACAAAAGCCGAAAAAGACAGTACAGTAATGGAATTAGCCTCTAACACTAAATTATTTCCAACCGACCATGAGCGATTTCAATTTATGAAAGAAAAAGCCGCCGGTTATTGCTTTACATCCATGCAATTCAAAAGCATTTTGAGTATTTTTTTACACGACCGCGAAAAACTGGATCTAACGAAATTGTTTTACAATAACATTACCGATAAAGAAAATATTTCTGTCCTTCACGAAGTGTTCTCGTACCAAGAAAGCATTACGAATTTAGAGGCCTTTATAAAAACGAATTAATACCACATGATCCCAAAACAATTAATTACCATAGGTTTACTAGGCGCTATTTCAGTTGCTCTTGGCGCTTTAGGTGCACATGCTCTCAAAAATCAGATCCCCAGTGGTTTAATAACACCCGATCAACTCAATGGTTTTGATACGGCGGTTAAATATCAAATGTATCATACACTTGGCATGTTTTTGATAGTGATGCTTAATAAAGAATTAAATAATAAATTCCTGACGATCGCTTATCACTTATTTTTCTGGGGAATTGTTTTGTTCTCGGGGTCGTTGTACTTTTTATGTACTCGTAATTTAATGGGAGCTGATTGGTTAAAGTTCCTAGGGCCAATAACACCAATTGGCGGTATTTTATTTGTTACAGGGTGGC
>CAYYUS010000560.1:0-2587 GCA_964474925.1 uncultured Akkermansia sp.
TCATCATCATCTGCCGTCAGCGTTCTCAATCTTGCATTAAAAATAAATTTACCGGGTTTTTTTTGGAAGATCATCACTAGCGGGAACAGTAAAAGCAAGAATCCGGAAACAGAAAGATCGAGCAAACGTTTTTTACGTTTATTCTCGGGCCTTGCCACATTATTCAGATCGATCACATATAATTCGCCGGCAGTGTCAATGCTATTGCTTCCAATTATAGAAAGACTTTCAGGCGGTGCAATTTTAAATTCGATGTCTTTTGCCACCAACGACAACATTTTATTAATGATGTTTTGTGAGGAGATATTCTTAGCGCAAAAAATAACTTCGTTGATCTTGTGTACTTCGATCACCTCATCAATTTGTGTAAAATTGCCAATGTAATTTGGATTCTTTACTCCATTTGATTCGTTGCTTACAAAACCAATAAAGTGTGGTTTTATACTTGTTTGTTTTAGCAGATCGCTTACACGTTTAAACTCTTCTTCATCACCAATAATAGCAATGTATTTTTGTTCGGCTTCGGCATTCAATTTAAATTGTTTGATGCCGGCAAAGCTGTATATAATTCTAAGCGCCATGTAAACCAAACAGGTTGAAACTGTACCCAAAAGAATGAGCGCGCGCGAAAAACGATAGTATTCGGGTAATAATGAATAAACGATCAAAATAAATGCTGAACCTGTAAATACACCTCTAATAATGCGTTTTAATTTAAGTGGCTGATCGTATCCTCCGCTTAAATAAGAGAAGAACATCCAAATAAGTGTATAAACGGGGAATGCAAAATTAATAGTGCGCGCCGAATAAAAATTGGGATACAATTTAAAGTTCAATTCATATCCTGTTTTTAAAGCATAAAGTGAGAATAAGATGCACGCAAAATCAATAGCCGGGAAAAAGAGTTGCTTTAAAAATCGCGTAATGATAGCTGCAAAAGCGCGCAAGTATATAGCGAGGTAAATAAAAAATATGTAGGCTCCTGCTCCTTTATTACTAAAGTGTTTTTTTGCAAAAATGGCCATGGCTTTATAAAACACCACCACATAATTCACACTACTTTTTTTGGTGCTTTCTCCTTTGTAATGAATGATGCTTGAATCGGCAAAATAATAATTTTTATATCCGGCTTGTGTGATCCTATAACTCAGATCCACATCTTCGCCATACATAAAAAATGTTTCATCCAATAAACCAATTTTATCCAATACCTCTTTGCGAATAAGCATAAATGCTCCGCTTAAAATATCTACCTCATTGGTTTTATCTTTATCTAAAAACGTTAAGTGATATTGTCCGAATTTTTTTGACTGAGGCATTAACTTTGCCAGGCCAAATATTTTATAAAATGCCACCCAGGGTGTTGGCAAGCCGCGTTTACTTTCGGGCAAAAAATTCCCTTTTCCATCCACCATTTTTATGCCTAAACCTCCTGCGTTAGGATGTTCGTTCATAAAAGCAATGATCTTCTCAAAGGTGTCTTCTTGTACAACGGTATCGGGGTTTAACAATAACACATATTTGCCGTTCGCTTGCTTAATTGCCTGATTATTTGCTACCGAAAAACCGGTATTGACATCATTAATGATGAGCTTAACTTGAGGAAATTTTTGCTTTACTAACGCTACCGATCCGTCAACTGAGTTATTATCAACTACAAATACTTCCGACTTGATGTTTTTGAGGGCACCAAATACCGAATGAAGGCATTGTTCTAAAAAATGCTTTACATTGTAATTAACTATAACGACGGATAGCTCCAATAGTACAAAAAACGCAAAAAGCACCGAATAATTATAATTGTGGGCATTATTTATTTTTTTAACTTTGCCCTGCTAAAAAATGAGGCCTAAAACCTCGTCTTTTGGTCAGTTCTAATAGAACTATAAAAAGCAAATGGTCTCGTAGCTCAGTTGGATACCTGCCTGCCGGCAGGCAGGGAGCACAAGTTTTCTAAACTTGCGAGGCCATAAGAGAATTTAGAAAGATAAATATGTTCTTTGTATATATTATAGTAAGTGAATCCAAAGGATTAAGATTCTATGTTGGGATGACGGAGGACGTTGATAGAAGGGTAGCAGAACATAACAAAGGAAGGGCTAAATCCACAAAAGGATATATTCCCTGGAAACTTTTTTTCTTTGAATCATTTAACTCCAGACTTGAGGCAAGAAAAAGAGAAAAGTATTATAAAGCAGGAAGTGGTAAAGAAACTATAAAAAGTAAATGGTCTCGTAGCTCAGTTGGATAGAGCACAAGTTTTCTAAACTTGCGGTCCTTGGTTCGATTCCAAGCGGGATCACTGGTGCCAAACCAATAAAACCCTCACAGTTTAAAAATTCGTTTTTATTCGGGCTGGGGGTTTTTTATTATCATTGTTTCTTCAGGCATACGCTCTCTATCAATAACTGATAAGCGTTTCATGGCACTTACTTCAATCGTTATAAAATCATACTCTTCTACTACTTTTCCATTTAATTCGTAACAACCCGGACCAATAAACGGATTTGTTCGAGCCGAAGGTGGAAAATGAACAGTATCTATCCAAGCACCTTCGGTATCTATAAAAGTGCCGAAATACATTTTG
>CAYYUS010000561.1:0-393 GCA_964474925.1 uncultured Akkermansia sp.
ACTATTTGTGCCGCAGGTGGTGGTGGAAAATTCGTGAAATTCTTCGACTTCAATTGGAAGAGTCAACTTTGGAATTTGGTATTTCTCCTAGGAGCAATTATTGGTGGTTTTATTGCCGCGCAATTCCTTTCAACCGGCGAAGCAGTGAAAATATCGGAGAGCACCATAGCCGATCTTTCAAAACTGGGCATCGCGCCGCCAAGCTCTATTCAACCTCCGGAGCTATTTAGCATGGATGCCGTGTTTTCAGTAAAAGGATTTTTGATCCTCGCTTTAGGTGGTTTAATGGTTGGCTTTGGTTCGCGTTACGCGGGTGGATGTACTTCCGGTCATGCCATTAGCGGATTATCCGACCTTCAATTACCATCGCTCATAGCAGTTATTGGTTTTTTT
>CAYYUS010000561.1:403-2584 GCA_964474925.1 uncultured Akkermansia sp.
TTAATGACATTTGTTTTATTACCTTTAATACTATAGAAAATGAAGTTCTTAAAATTTTTAATAGCCGGTACTTTTTTTGGAATTGTTATGGCAAAATCCGAAGCTTTCTCTTGGTTTAGAATTCAAGAAATGTTTCGCTTTCAATCATTTCATATGTACGGGATAATTGGAACAGCAGTTACATTAGGAGTAATAGGCGTATATTTAATAAAAAAGTATAAGATGCGCGATCTAAGCGGAAACCCTATCATGTTCTTTCCAAAAGATAGATCAACCAAAAGATATTTAATAGGAGGAACCATTTTTGGTTTAGGTTGGGCTTTAAGCGGCGCATGTCCTGGCCCAATGGTTGTGAATATTGGTTACGGTTATTTAGCAATGATCGTTGTTTTTGGTTTTGCCATCCTTGGAACTTTTTTATACGGTGCTATAAAGGATAAATTACCTCATTAAAATTAATTGTTATGAGCGATACAAATAAACACGAAGAAAAACTGGCCGCAGCTGTAGTTAAACTTACGCAAACCATTGTATTTCTAGTATTGGTTGTGATCGTTTTAATTATGGCTCTTGTTATATATACGCCTTCTTCTAAACCCGAAATGAAGGTAGAAGAACCTGTGCCCGATGAATATGGTAATTTTACCGAGGCCGGAAAATTAGAAGCTAAAAAAAGAGCGCAAGATACAATTAAGTACTGGCAAGCACCGAACGAAGAAAGTTTAAATTCTTCAGCAGAAAAGGGATCTATACTTTATGGCAAAGATATTATAGCACATACATCAATTTATTTTGGCGAGCATGGAAAAATTTTCAATTCAACAAATGGAATGAATTGTCAAAATTGCCATTTAGATGCCGGAACAAAAGTATTCGGAAATAATTACAGCGCGGTTGCTTCTACGTATCCAAAGTACAGGGCGCGTTCGGGAGGAATGGAAAATATTTACAAACGCGTTAACGATTGTTTCGAGCGCAGTTTAAATGGTAAAGCACTCGATACATCTTCAAAGGAAATGAAAGCGATCGTAAATTATATTCATTGGTTAGGTAAAGATGTACCAAAAAATAAAAAACCCGAAGGTTCAGGATTTAAGGAACTCGCTTTTTTAGATAGAGCTGCTGATCCCGAGAGTGGAAAGAATGTTTATGTTGCTAAATGTCAAAGTTGTCATCAAGCAAATGGAGAAGGAACAATTAATGGCGATAGAACAGCATATACATACCCTCCACTTTGGGGAAATAAAAGTTATAATGATGGCGCGGGATTATATCGCTTATCAAATTTTGCAAAATATGTAAAATATAATATGACGCTTGGAGCATCGCACAATGCAACGCAAATTACCGATGAAGAAGCTTGGGATGTGGCCGCTTTTGTGAATTCGCAACCGCGACCAAAAAAAGACATTAAATACGATTGGCCAAACATCGCCGAAAAACCTTTTGATCATCCTTTTGGTCCGTTTGCTGATGGCTTTACTGAGACACAGCATAAATTCGGCCCTTTCAAACCCATTAAGAAAAAAATTGAGGCCATGAAAATGGCAAAGAAATAGATCATCACGTACTAAAAAAATGAAAAAAGTCCTTTTATATTTATTATCGATCAGCGCATTTCATTCTTTCTCACAAGAAAGTGGAAATCATCATGGCGCAGATGATCACCATATTGTTTTGCGTCCAAAAGATTCAACCTGTTTAAAAGATTGCTTTTTAAGAGCACACTGGGAAGTGCATTCACGCACATTCTTCATGAATACCATTAACGAAGGAAATTTAAAAGATGACTACGCCTTGGCTTCGGGCGCAGGCATTGGCGTTTTAACTCAGCCTATTTATGGTTTTCAAGTTGGCTTAAGTGGATTTTTTATTTATAATCTAATGTCATCGGGAATTGACAATCCCGATTCGCTTACCCGTCTTTCAAATCGCTACGAACTGGGTTTGTTTGATATTGAGCATCCAAGTAACAGAAACGATCTTGATCGATTGGAAGAATTGTATGTGAAATATAACCTTTCAAAGAGTTCAATTACAATTGGAAAAATAAATATCAATACGCCCTTTGTAAATCCACAAGACGGAAGAATGCGTCCTACCTTGGAAGAAGGTGTTTGGTTGAATATTGGCGAATCAAAAAAAATTGGATTCAATGGCGGATGGATATGGGAAGTATCA
>CAYYUS010000562.1:0-2582 GCA_964474925.1 uncultured Akkermansia sp.
CATAGAATGGGGAGACCCAGATAGGTTTTTTGGAGGGATTGCTTTATTTAAAGCAAGTAAAGCACAAAATCTAGCATTTACCGGAGGCAAAATACTATACCATAGGATAAAGCAAAGAAAACAGAGGAAGCAGTTTTAAAAGACTATGCTATTTCAAATGGTATAACCACCGATAAGATATTTGTAACGAAAGATTTCGAGAATACTGCAGACGAGGCAATGGCTGTAAAGGAACTAATAAGCCCGAGCAGAAGAATTATACTTGTGACAACAGCTTAACACATGTATAGAGCAAAAAGACTCTTTGAGAAACAAGGATTTATTGTAATGCCTTATAAAGTAGATTAAAAAGCTAGTAGAAATAATACGACAAAGTTGATGGACTTTCTACCAAGTGCTGGGAATTTAGAATTAATAGAAATTGGAATCAGAGAAATTATAGGTAGAACTTATTACATAATTAAAGGATAAATTACCCCTTAAACTCTTCCATCGTTACATGACCATCTGCACTAATGCCTTTGCGTTGGATTACATTCAAGAAAGTCATCCAAAGTATTTTTATATCTAAATTAAAAGACTTTTTTTCTACATACTCAACATCAAACTTAAACTTTTGCTCCCAGCTAATTGCATTACGGCCATTAACTTGAGCCCAACCTGTAATTCCTGGTTTAACTTCATGGCGGCGTGCCTGCTCTGTTGAGTAGCGCGTAAGATATTGCATTAATAGTGGTCTTGGGCCTACTAAACTCATATCGCCCTTTAATACATTTATAAGTTGTAACAGCTCGTCTAAAGATGCAGATCTGACAATACTTCCAGCCTTAGTCAACCTAACATCATCTGGTAAAGGAACGCCTTCTTGATCAAATGCATCCCTCATTGTTTTAAACTTTACAATCTTAAATGGCTTGTTATTAAGTCCTGGTCGTTGCTGAAAAAAGAAAACCTTGCCATTATTGGTAAGGAATAACATAATAGCAGTAAGCATTATAATTGGGGAAAGGATAATTAAAAGGGATAGTGCAATAAAAAAATCACACAATGGTTTTATAAAATGTCTGTACATAAATTAGGTATGCTTAGAAAATATTGTATCTAAGCATTTAAAAATTCTTTCAAATTCTTCCTCAGTTAAATTAGACCCACTTGGCAGACACAATCCATTTTCAAATAACTCGTCTGACACACCATTTAAATAACTTTTCGAAGACGCGAAAACTGGTTGTTGATGCATTGGCTTCCATAGTGGACGAGACTCAATATTTTCTTCATCCATTGCCAATCTAATCTCTTCTCTAGTTAACCCTTTATTTGTAGTAGGATTAACTACTATACAAGTTAACCATCGATTAGAATAATATCCTTTTGGCTCTTCTTGAAATTCAATATTAAATCCAGCATTATTGTGCTTTGAAAAATACTGTTTATATTTTTCAAAATTATTTTTTCTAGCAGCCACCCGATCATTTAATACCTCTAATTGTCCTCTTCCAATTCCCGCTAAAACATTTGACATTCTGTAATTATAACCTATATGAGAATGTTGATAATGAGGGGCTGCATCTCTCGCTTGTGTAGCAAGAAAACGAGCTTTTTCAATCATTTCTTCATTTTCGGATAATAATGCTCCACCACCTGATGTAGTAATAATTTTATTTCCATTGAAACTTAATACACCAAACTCACCAAAACTTCCACAAGGCTTATTATTAATACTTGATCCTAAAGCTTCAGCAGCATCCTCAACTACTGGAACACCATATTCGTTTGCCACGGAAAGAATTTCTTTCATTTTAGCAGGCATACCGTATAAATGCACAGGAATGATGGCTTTGGGTAATTGACCGTTTTGTTTTGCTTCTTGCAATGCAGTCCTTAATAATACAGGATCCATATTCCAGGTGTCGTTTTCAGAATCTATGAATACAGGCATAGCCCCTTGATAGGCAATTGGATTTGCAGAAGCAGAAAAGGTGATTGATTGACAAAAAACAATATCTCCTGACTTAACACCTAAAAGAATTAATGCCAAGTGAAGTGCTGATGTTCCTGAAGATAAAGCAGCAGCATGTTTTGTTTGAGTTTGATCTTGAAGTCCTTTCTCAAATGCATTTACGTGCGGACCTAATGGAGCAATCCAATTAGTGGTAAATGCTTCATTTACATACTGTAGTTCATTAGTTCCTATATGAGGAGAGGAAAGCCAAATTTTTGATTGCATTAATCAATTTTTTTTGCAGGGTTACCAATATAAGTACCTTCCACTTTTATATTTCTAAAAACTACTGCTCCAGCTCCTATTCTAGAATTAGAAATAACATTAACATTAGGAATTATTGAAACTCTACTTCCTAAGAAAACACTATTACCTAAGTGAACATGGCCAGTTAAATCACAATGGGCACTTAATTGTGAAAAATTACCTATAACCACATCATGTCCAATTGAACAAAATAAATTTATCCCAATGTGATTGCCAATTTTACAATTATTACTGACAGCAACAAAAGGAGATAATACTACACCCGAACCAATAATAGAATTGCCAATAAAACAAACAGATTTATGATATGCAT
>CAYYUS010000563.1:0-2572 GCA_964474925.1 uncultured Akkermansia sp.
AGAAATTTCCAACAGTCCTAAAATCTTTAGTCGTCTCATCGTTGTTTTAATGCTTCTGTCGCTGATCTTGAGCAAACTTGCTAAAAAAATGTAAGTCGTTTCTTCGATCTTATTAGTTCTATGTTCGATGCAATAAAAGCACAAGGCCATGACCGCTTTATAAGGATTTCCAGTCAAAGATTTAAACACCGCTTCATTAGCAATAGACTCATTTGTGTTCAGTATGGTGTTCAGTTTCTCCTCTTTTTTCTGTGTTCGGTTGTGTTTAGTTGTGTTCAGTATGGTGTTCAGTTTGTGTTCAGTTTCTCTCTTTTTTTCTGATTTCTGTGTTCGGTTGTGTTCAGTAGAGTGTTCGGTTGTGTTCAGTTTGTGTTCAGTATGGTGTTCAGTTGTGTTTAGTTTGTGTTCAGTATGGTGTTCGGTTGTGTTTAGTTTGTGTTCAGTTTCTGCAACGGTTAATGCGTTTTCACACATGGCCCCTAGACTTTCCTTAGTTTCCTGATTCTTTAACTCCTCCTTTAGCATCCTTTTTTTTTCTCTCAGGCTTAGTTGCTTAAGCTCTTTGCTTCGATTGTGATTTTTTATGGAATCAGCTTGTTTACCATTTGCTTCCGAATGATCATTTCTTGCCTCACTTTCGCTTAATCTTAGCAAAGAATTATCAACAGTCGCTTCATTAACTTCTTCCTGAAGTCCTGCGCCTTGAACCTCATGACATAAAGGGCTGTCAGATTTACCCTTATTCTGAGATTGGTCATAAGCTTGATCCCCCCATATGAAAGAAGTGTCTTTGAATCTTTTGGCCCTGTCTGACTTTAAAAGAGAGGAGATGTTGTTATTTTTTTTAGACATTAGCAGCTACCTCCTTATTTTCGATAAGAGAATTTGCTGGCAATGTTTTATAACTTTTATGACTTTTCCATGAGTCAGCGTTTAGAATCTCTAATATTAAGTTATTTAAATTTTCTTGTGCTGGACTTTTAAACTTAGGATTCCAGAGGTTTTGTCTGGCAGCAATACAGTTATCGATCTGTTTTGAACTTGATATGAAATTTCCGCAGAGAAAATCCTTATACTCTCCAGTTGAAAGCTTGTTAATAATTTCAAATCCAAGCTTTTGTCTGGCATCAAATTTATTAACAACGATTTTTATCTCAGGATTAATACCGAATTTACTATTTAATGAAAGGACGCTATCAAAAGTTAACTCAAGCCCATCCATCGAAAAAAGATCTGTGTTAACAGGAACAATGATTGTGGAAGAATATGCTTGAGCTGAGCTTGTTATTTTACTGAGGGCCGGAGGACAGTCAAACCAAATAAGATCATATCTATCTTCAATTGGGCGAAGAAGATTTTTAAAAAAATTACCAATATTTTCTGTTTTACTATTAAATTCGGTTTCAAATGCGGCCATACCTAAATTTGAAGGAATTAAATCTAGGTATGGACATATGTTAGTAACAATATCCTGAAGATTTATTTTTTTCCCTTGAAAAAATCCTCTGTATACATCTACGAGAGTAGGGGTTTCATTAAGGACGGATTTGTAGTTGAAAGCCGTTGTGAGATTAGATTGCTGATCCAGGTCAATCATTAAAACTTTGTGTCCTAGCATGGCGGCCCTTGAGCCAAGGGCCGCTGATAATAGTGTTTTACCAACACCTCCTTTTACACATGAGCTGGACAAAACTTGCTTTATTTTTTTTATTTTTTTTACTCTTAAAATAGCTTCAAAGATCTGGGGAGTGGCCTTAAAAGAATTACCTTGCTTAGCTAATTGAATTTCGTTTTCTTTGACAAATTTATGAATGGCCTGAACAGATACACCAAATATATCTGCAATTTCTTTTATTGAAAGTTCCGTATTGCAAAACATTACACACCTCCTGTAGGTTTAAGTATTTATCTATTTTTACAATATTTATTCAACCTGTAAAATACTTTTCAGCACTCATTGCTTAATAAGTGCGATTGAATTAAAAAGTAAGCTGTCAAATATGATCAACTTATTAAAGAGAGGGAGCGTTTATGAAAAAGCTTGTTCTTGCTAGTTTATTCAATCGATTTCCCAACAGACGGAGATGAATTTTGGCACACGTTTTTAATGCATGCTAAAGATTATCAAGATTTTTGTAACCGCCATTTTGGGAAATTCATTCATCATATTCCTGGAGATCCTATGATAGAGAAACCTTCATTCGAAGAAGCGCCAGAGGTTATCAAGATCTTGGATAGAAATTACGGAGTCATTGGAAACAGAGATGCAGCGAGGATGTGTAGTACTTGCGATGCTGATTGGTGTAGAACGAAGTAAGGAGTATAGATTGAAATCACTTAAGGTGCCTACCTATATTATCGATTGGGCACCTAATTCAGAAATATCAAAAGATCATCCGATTGCGTATGATCTAGGCTGTGGTTCTAATTTATTATCATCGATTTATTTGGCCTCAAAAGGTTTTTTTGTTTTTGCGGTTGATCTACATCTGGATAAAAAGGAGAGCAGTACTCATTTTATCATTTGTTGCCGAAAAACTCCGTCCTTTAGGGCGGAGATGAAAGGCAACGC
>CAYYUS010000564.1:0-2569 GCA_964474925.1 uncultured Akkermansia sp.
TAATTGAGGCAGAATTAGATATGAGCGAAGGAGCTGATTTTTTAATGGTAAAGCCGGCTTTAAGTTATTTGGATGTGATCAAGCAATTAAAAGATAATTTTCCATTGCCAATTGCAGCATATAATGTAAGTGGTGAATATGCCATGGTAAAAGCAGCAGGCGCAAAAGGTTGGATAGATGAAAAGCGTGTGCGTGATGAGATCTTATTAAGCATTAAACGCGCTGGAGCAGATATTATCTTAACGTATTTTGCTAAGGAATTTGCCCAATCTCATAAATAGCCACGAATTGCACTAATTTCACTGATCTGTGTTTGTTACACTACGTTTAGATTGGTGTTAATTCGTGAAATTAGTGGCTTAAGATCGGAAATTGAAACTCACTCAACACATATTTTTTACCGGGTTTATGGGCAGTGGCAAAAGCACGCACGGCCGTAAATTAGCAAATGCATTAAAAGCACCATATGTAGATCTTGATATTTATATTACTCGTAAGATAAACAAAACCATTCCTGAGATCTTCGAGAATTTTGGAGAGCAATTTTTTCGAGATCAAGAAACAGAAGCCCTTAAAGATATTATTGCAGAAAAAAATGAACCAACCGTTATTTCTCTTGGTGGTGGAGCAATTTGTTTTAACGATAATATAAAATTGGTAAAAAAGAATGGCCTCATCATTTATTTAGAAACTCATGAAAATATTTTGCGTCAGCGTTTACTGCGTTCCAAAAATAAACGTCCGCTTTTAAAAGACATGAGCGAAGAAGAAGTGTTAAGCTTTATTAAAACCAAAGTAAAAGAGCGTTCAAAGTTTTACGATCAGGCCCACATTAAAATAAATGGCTTAAATTTAACTACAGCCGTTTTAATTAAAGCACTTGAAGAGTATTATAACAAATAGTATTGGGCAGAGCTTCGACTCAACTCAAGATGAACTCCGAAGAAGGGCAGCTCTATTACTACTGATTTTTTCTTTTTCTTTTTCTTTCGCCCAAGACATCCCTAACCGCTATCAATCCTTCGGTTTAAACGCAGGACTCAACATTGCCTTAGGCACACATTTTCAAAGAGTGGGTGTAGTATTAAATGCCGCTTATGTTAACGACCACTTTCAGGCAAATGCCGAAACTCGCTTTTATTTTAATTTGCGGAGTTTAGGTCCGCGCAAAAAACACGGAGAAATAACAACATCACTTGGTGTGCTTTATGGTTATGGAAAACTAAACACTTGGTATAATCCATTTTACAATTCTGTTTCTAATCAAACCGGTTATAAATATGCGGTTGCTTATTCGTATAACGCCTACTGGAATAAAATAAGAACGTCGCAACGCACAGGTATTGTTGCTTTGCAATTTGATAAGTTCACTATTATCAATGAGAACGATCTTTGGGCACCTCCTTCATTGGATAAATTCAGAACAGCTGGTTTTTTAATTCAGTTTCAGCACGACAGTTTATTTCAAGCAGCAATTAATTTTAGTATGTGGACAGGCAAAATGGGATTTCAAACGCCAAGTACAGATGCACATTTTAGATTTGGTTGTTATATGGATACGGTTGGAAGTATTTATCCCAATTATTCAAACGGCCTAATGAGCGGGCAATTCAAATATTATTTAGGTTACGGACAAAACGCGCAAGCGAATATTGGCGTTGATGCCGAACAAGTGCGAAATGTAGTACAGAACAAAATGATCCATGATATGCGTTTTTTACCAAAGAGTTGGATAAAAAATAAAAATTGTCACATTCCCATGTTGGACGATAAAGGAAACCAATATCTATATTTGGAAGGCCAAAAAATAAGACCTGCGAAATTATATTTTAATGTGGGAGGGAATGAAGGGATCTTTTATTAGGAAACTAATATGTCGCCCCTACAGGGCTTTAGCAATTACGTTTTGTTTTTTTACCAATATTTAGTCCCTACGGGACTTTAACATGACCTCAAAGACTCCGTAGGAGTCAAATATTGGTAAAAAAGAAATGTGAGACATAAAAAGCCACGTAGGGGCGACATACTGGTGCGAATTGTTTTTTTTACAGAGAATCTACTTCACCCACTTATTCCCTTTGAATTTGCCTTCCTTTAGAATTTTTCCATCGGAACTATAAAAGATCGCATCACCTTCCAAAACACCATTAACATAAGTGAGTTTGCTTCTTTCTTTCCCGTTTTTATAATACTCTATCCAAATACCTTCTTTTCGATTGTTTAAATACACACCTTCTTCAATTTTTTGTTCATGTTGATAGCCGGCTTCTCTCTTTTTTAATTCATGCTTTCCTCTGATAACCCACTTTCCTTGCTTTTGATTGCGACTATCTATTTTATTGAATGTGTCGGTTTGGATGATCTCAAATGATTGCGCTTTTGCCGAACCGAAACACAGGAACAACAAATAGAGAATGTAGTTTGTTTTCATGGCTTTTAATTTATTATGAATTTACTAAAGAGAACTGTTAAAGGCAATTAAAAAAGAAAATAATCGACGGACAAAAGAAAAACTTATTTCAACCCTATCAACTTACTCACATATTTCCCTACAATATCAAACTCCAAA
>CAYYUS010000565.1:0-2566 GCA_964474925.1 uncultured Akkermansia sp.
AAGCATTTAATGTATTTGATTCCGAACAATCAGGTGGGTTGGACGCAAGAGAACAAAGATCTTGTAGTGATCACCTTTCACACTGCTTTTGATTATGAGCGTACCAAAAAGCGTTACGAAGTTTGCAAACCTATATTTCAAAAATATGCAAATGAAGTGATCGACATCACCGCTCAAGGAACTTCTAAACTGGAACAATTCATGTACCTCATCAATATTGGTGATTGGATCAGCTGCTACATTGCCGACATCCGCGGTATTGATGCTGTTGAAGTGAATGTGATCAATCACTTGAAACAAGAACTTTCTAAATTTTAATTTCTTCTTGAAGAACAAGAACATCATATTCAAAGATCTTGGAATGATGGATTACAAAGCTTGCTGGGAATACCAAGAAGAATTGTTTAACTCCATCGTTGAGCAAAAAATAAAGAACCGAGATCTTCCGGAAGAAAAAAGAATTCCCACAAAAAATTATCTATTGTTCGTAGAACATCCGCACGTTTATACCTTAGGAAAAAGTGGTGATGAGAAGAATTTACTAGTGAATGATTCTCAACTTCAACAAAAAAACGCAACGTATTATAAAATAAATCGCGGTGGAGATATTACGTATCACGGACCCGGGCAATTAGTGGCCTACCCTATTTTAGATCTAGATAATTTTTTTACGGATATCCATAAATACTTACGTTTACTCGAAGAAACCATTATCAAAACTTTAGCGGAATACGGAATTGTATCAGGCAGAAGCAAAGGAGAGACCGGCGTTTGGTTGGATGAACAAAACCCTTTAAAAGCTAGAAAAATTTGTGCGTTCGGAGTTCGCTGTAGCCGCTGGGTAACCATGCATGGCTGGGGATTTAATGTGAATGCGGATCTGAGTTATTTTAATAATATCATTCCGTGCGGAATAAATGATAAAGCCGTAACAAGCTTGAATGCGGAGATCGGAAAAGAAGTGAACATGAACGAGATCAAAGAAAAATTGAAAAAGAATTTCGCAGAATTATTTGAAGCTGAATTAAGCTAATGTTTCTTCCTTAAATGGATTGCGCGGGATCCATTCTTTTGGTTTTAAAAATTCGATAAAAGGTTTACAGATCAATTTCGACACCGTATTTTGCGGTTGAACATAACACGTTAATTCATGTGCCCTTGCTCCTACCGTTGTTTTAATTTCGGCAGCCGTTCTTCCTAAATTCACTTTTTGCTTTCCGGTTTCAATTGCTAATTCGATAAAACTGTACAAAATATTCTGATACAACTCTAATTTCGAATTCAATTCGTAATCCATACCAATATAGTGCGCTTCGATAGTATTATCCGGCATCATAAACCAAGATGAAAATGCGATCAATTCTTCTCCGGCATAAAATCCTTTCATAAAAAATTTATCAGGAAAGATCTTTTTTGTTTCAGCAAAATAAGTGTGCGGTAACAACAGGAGTTTGAATTTTGCCTTAGCGTAAATATTATGATACAAACTATAAATGCGATCGGTTTGCTTTTCGATCTCAGCCAGATCCATATTCCTTATCGTAAATTCCGATCTGTTCTTTAAAATTGCCTTTGCACGATTACGATATTTTTTTGAGAACAATTGCAAATATTCCTCTACCGACTTCAATCCTTCAGGGATATCCACGACTAAATTTGGTTCTACATTAAATGATTCAAATTTACTATTGTCTTCCAATTCCTTTATTGGAGATTCGAAATCCTTTACCAATACCGCTGCAATTTTACTGTGAAGGCTTTCTTCAGAAGAAATTGTTTTAAGCAAGGTATTGAAGAGTACGTGAAAATCCTTCTTGCTGATCTTTTCTGTTCTTAAAAAACCGTATTCACCACTTACCAAATTATTTCCACAAGTAAAAAGGCGAAACAAAATATCATCCTCATCCTTCGACTCAACGTATTTTTCAAATAATTTTAATCGGTGCGATTTAATATCGTTTATCTCTCCGCTTAAAAGATCACCAAATACGTTTGCCTTAAATTCGGTAAGTTGAAAGTAAAGAATGGCACAAGCCTGTTCATTCTTATAAAGAATAACATATCTGCATTTTAAAACCGCGTGTGTAGAACGCTCGATCAGTTTTAAATACTCCAAATTAAAAAATATGCTTTCCTTCGAAACAACAGCTTCCCAATCGCTTTTGTTAACCAACGATGCCCTATCATATTCGGTAAAAGAATACGTTTTATCAATTTCACGAAAAGGCTTGTAGCGCGATTTGTTTCTAAGAGGTTTGCAAAACAACATAAAGTAGTTTAAAGGTAGGCTTTATTTAATAACTTGTGCGTGTTTGTTCACCTTGGTAAAACAATTTTTTAGTTATATTTAACAGTTGATTTATAAAAAGTGGATCCATTCAAAAATACGGCAATTGACCAAGTAGGTATAGAAGAACGCATTGCGCGATTCAATAGCCGAAGTATTAAAAAACAAAGTAAGACCCAGGGCCTTAAATTGGCTTTGAACATGATCGATCTTACCACATTGGAAGGAAAAGATACCGAAGGAAAAGTAGTTCAATTATGTCAAAAAGCTTTGCACGTG
>CAYYUS010000566.1:0-2564 GCA_964474925.1 uncultured Akkermansia sp.
GTTGAAGCATTTGTAGATGAGATCATCATACATAAGCTTTCTTATCATAGTTGTTTTGTTCTCCGGCTGTGGAAGCAATTCTTTCCTCATCAAAAAAAGATATAATAAAGGCTTCTATACCAGCCGTTCAACTAAAATTAAAACTGAAAGCGTTGCTTTTTCTTCGTATTCGTTTAACACAGCCAAAGAGCAGATAACTGTAACAAAACAAGAAAACGAATTAACAGCGTATCACTTGAAGGATAAACCTACACTTGAGAAGCCAACTCATCAGTTCAGAGCACCCAAAGCGTTGATTCGTAAACAAAATAATTGCATCGATGATCCAAATGAAATACAAAAACAGATAAACAAGACCAGCTACAATGACAATTCAAAGAATCGTCACATTGTTTCCGGCGCTGCACTTGTAATTGTATTGGCAATGCTTGTGATGTTAGCTAAAGTATTTGGACTCCTATTCATTTATGCAGCTTCCTTTATTATTGCGTTCACGGCTATTTCCATATTCTTTATTATAAGAACTCATTTAAACTAAAAATCCCCGGCTTTAGCCGAGGATCTTTCTTTCATTAAGAAATATTTTTTAGAACATTATTCCAATATTTATTCGGATAGCTCTTGCTGTTAATCCTTGATTCAAAGGAGCAAAATTCCATCCTTTAGCAGCATCATACGTATTATCAATTCCTTTTGTTATGTAATCTGAATCTTTACGCATTAAATTAGTGAACGCTTGAAAATAGTTTACCGACATTACTAGCGATGTGCTTCCTGCAATGCGGTATTCTGTACCAAGACCTAAATTCATACCTACACGGAAAGGCGCAACAGAAGCATCTTTTCCTAAGTTGATGTTAGTACGAGAAAGTTCAGAAATTGTTGCTGTAGCCGGAGCAGCTGTTCCTGTTACAGTAGTTTTGATGCCTTGTGCATACGTATCGTTTGCTTTTACACCGGCTCTAATACCAATTTCTCCGCCAAACATCATAAAATATTTCATCCCGCTATATTCTTGGGTCATCATTTTTAGCATAGCAGGCAAAGTAACAAACGTAGTTTTATACTTTCTTTCATGCATTATATACTGTGTGCTACCATTCACGAATTCATACTCGCTACTTTTTAATTCGTCTTTAGCTTCCACCATATTATTCTCTTTATCAACAACAAGTTTAGCGTTGAATTCAGCATCGTTACGGTAGTTGATCCAACCACCTTCAAAATCTCCACCAATGCCGGTTTGAAAATGGATGATATCAGAAAGTCTGAATTCCATTGTTAAACCAAAACCAAAGCCGAAAACAGCACCGCTACCTTTTGATCCTGTATTATCACTTTTTAACCAACTTGGTTGAGGAGTAGCTCTTAAACCAAATCTAAATTTTTTATCAAAATCCTGTTGCTTTGGTGTTTCCGCAGATTTAGGAGCTTCAGTAGGCGTTGTTGTTTGTGCTAATACACTTGCACTAAACAAAAGACTTGTGCTTAAAATAAATAATATCTTTTTCATTGATTAAAAATTTTAGATTTAACTTTACAAAGATAAAAAATTATTTATGTTACAAAACACAATTAAGGCCTCCTTACTTCTTTTTATCTTCTTCTTGTTTTGTACCTGCTCTCATAACCGTATGGAGGTTGATATTGAAACGGTTAGCATACCCCAAATAAAGTTTCAAAGGCTTGAAAAAGATATGTTTTCTATAACAAAAGACAATATCGACGAAAAAACCGCTGAGATCAAAAAGAACTATGGAATGTTTTATGAAAGATACTTAAGTAGCTTTATAAATCGTGGTGGTACTATAGATAGCTTATACGAACAAAGCGTTTTAGGCTTTGTGAATGATAAGGACATGAAAGGCGTTTTTGATCTTATTGGTAAAACATTTTCTGATGACGATCTTAAAAAAATAGAAGGCCAAATTATAGATGGCGCTAAGCGGTTTCATTATTTTTTTCCAAAACGGAAAATGCCAATATATCTTACCACCTGCATGAGTGGTTTTAATTATTCGGTTGCTAACTCTGATAGTACACTAGCTATTGGGTTAGACATGTATCTTGGAGAAAATGCTCCGTTCTACAAAATGCTTGAACTTCCACAATACCGTACTCATTTGATGAGCAAAAATTATATTCCAAGCGATATGATGCGTGGATGGCTGTTAAATGAATTTGACAATGATGCGGCAGTTAATACCTTGGTTCATCATACTATTTTTTACGGGAAAATTTATTTTGCTGTTAAAAGTCTTATGCCGGAAGTTGAAGACAGCGTGATCATTGGTTATACAACAAAACAAATGCAATACTGCCAACAAAATGAAAAGAATTTGTGGGGCTATTTGGCCGAAAAGAATCGTCTTTATGAAAATAACATGCGAACTGTACAAGAATTAACCGGCGAAGGACCATTTACGTCTGCTATTAGCAAAGAATGCCCTCCGGGAATTGCCAAATGGATGGGATGGCAAATAGTAAAAAGTTATATGGATAAAAATGAAACTGTAACTTTGGAGCAATTAATGAATGAGAAGGATGCGCAGAAGATTTTGAGT
>CAYYUS010000567.1:0-2558 GCA_964474925.1 uncultured Akkermansia sp.
GTAAACCTTATTGTCTAGGGAAGTGATCTCTACAACAAATCCTGCCTCAATTGGTTTTCCTTCGGAGCTAACTTTTCCTTTAACTAAATATACTTTAAGTTTATTAGATGGGAAATTTGTTTCAACCATGTAAATATCTTTCAATCCTAATCCGCCATCTTTCCCGCTACTGTAATAACCACGAGTTCCGTTTGCTGCAACTACAAAGTAAATATCATCATCGGGTGAGTTGATCGGGTACCCAACATTCTCAACATGTTTAAATGAAGAGTCAGCTTCCATATTGGTCATGAAAACGTCAAAGCCACCACTACTTTTTGTTCCGTTAGAACTATAAAATAAAGTTAATCCATCAGGGTGAATGAACGGAGCGTCTTCGTCGTACTTTGAATTAATTGAATCGCCTAAGTTCACTACATTTCCCCAAGTAGAATCGGCCTTTAAAGTGGCGCGCCAAATATCTTTTCCTCCAAAACCACCAACGCGCTCGCTAGAAAAATACATTACCTTACCATCAGCGGAAACAGTACAGTGACCATCCCAAGCAAACGTATTTACTTCTCCTTTAACTTTAACGGGAGCGGTAAAATCTTCTCCTATCAATGAACTTTCATAAATGTCTCCATGATCATCTCCGTTATCTCTAAAAACGTATAATGTATTTCCTTCAGGGCTTAACGAGATAGCAGCGTCGTTTATTCCGGTATTGATATTCTCTAAAGGTTTTGGCCCTCTAAATGCATCATTGCTCTTAAATGAGATATATGCATCTTCCATGTAAACGCCTATGGTACTAACTTCTCCAAATGCATTTACACGACCGCCTTTACTTTTAATACCGGCGTAGGTGTAAACCAGCATCGACTCGTCGGTACTGATAACTGGTACATATTCCTCTTCGGTAGAATTGATAGAATCGCCAAGGTTTGTGATCTTAGCACCGGTTGGCGCTGAATGATATTTTTTAGCGTTCTCAATATATTTTTTTGTTAATTGAGCTTCTTCTATTTCTTCGGGTTTTAATTTTTTCTGAGCAAGATAAGCGTTCACAAATTGAAGGGCTTCATCAAATTTATAGTTCAGGTGATTAGCTTTGGCAAGATCAAGCTCGATGTTAAGGATCTTTTTATTTTTATCGTAGGCTTGGGTAAGAAAGGTTAATGCATCGGGATGTTTATCGGGACGGTAAAGCGAAGTTTTACCATACATGTACATAATGAAATCCTCGTTAGGGTGGTTTTTGTTACACACCTCATAAATAGGAAGTGCCATTTTATATAGCTTGTCTTCGTAAAGCAAAAATGCGTTCTCAAACGAATCGCGTTCGGTCTTTCTCCATTTATTGGTTTTTGTAACCTGTGAAGAGATGTAAGTAAAACTTACAATTAAGAAGAAAAGGGTTAGTAAATGTCTTTTCATATTTATCATAATTAATTTAGGTCTAGCCTAATAAGATAGGTTATCTAAACCACACAAATATAACTTTTTTTATTTAGAAATCAATTAAGTACCAGGTATTTAGTGAACAGGGGGGTATTGAGAAGTTGGGTTTTAGGGGGCTGTTAATGGTTTAAAATAGCCTTTTTGTGCCTAAAAGCTTACTTTTTTAGTAAAATGAACTTTATTCCATTAAAAACAGTGAATTGCTGTTGGGCATACCCCTTGTTCTTAAAGTGCTTATAGATCTCTTTATTATTGGCCTCATTATCGAATCCCTGAAAGAGGAAAATAGCGCGCTGATCATCTATGTTAAGGGACTCAAAATCTGATATAGAACTTGCACTATAAATGTTCTTTGAACTCAGGTCGTATCTTCCGTTTTTATCAATTTGTTTAAATAATTCTTTATCATAGTAATATGTAAAAAGGCCTGTAAGATCTTTTGTATTAATAATAACCATGTTGCCTTTCTGGTTATTTTTTACAAAATCAGCCACGCTTTTTAGGTCAAAACCTTTGTTGTAGCACCATTTAAAATTCATCAAGCTTCCTACCAACAATAACAGGCCAATCACGTATACTCCTTTTTGGTAATGACCTAGTATAGCAATTATTATCAGGGAAAAGAAGACGGCGTATAGAACATATCTATCTACAAATATTGGTGTAAACAAACCGATGATAAAATAAATTAGTGGTGTGAGAATAGATACTAAACCCATGAACAAGATGAGGTATTTATTTTTATCTTTTGTTCTAAAGATCTTATATGTCGCATAAATGCAAACACAAACAATGCTTGCGTAGAGTAGGTAGTGGAAGTACATTTTTTCTACAAATTGAGTAAAATTATCCACGGTGGAATGTTTTATCCATGCGTCATTTACCGAATTTGTGCCTACGCCAAAAATAACCAAGAACTGTTTTTTTGTAAAGCGGATGAATACTAAAGTTAAAGTGAGTATTACGGAAATTGAAAAGAACTTTATATTAAGTCGGTTTAATAATATAATAATGAATTGAAATAGAAGAATAAAAAAGGTAATGTAGTGCGTATAGATCAATAGAAAATTAATGGATCCCAGAAGCAAACTATTCTTTAAGTTTGGTTCATTCAT
>CAYYUS010000568.1:0-2551 GCA_964474925.1 uncultured Akkermansia sp.
AAAGTGCAAAAGAGATAATAGAGGCAAAATTGGAATTTATAGATAAAATAGGATTAAAAGAGCACTTATCACCCACTAGAGCAAATGGTTTGGTAAGTATGATAAACAGGATGAAGTACGACGCAATAAATTTAAGTAAGTAATGGCCGCAATAATTGTAACTAAAAATACAGAGCTAATGCAGCGAGTGATCGACGAGATCAAAACATGTTTTGATCCTGAAATTCCTGTGGATGTTTGGGAACTTGGACTTATTTACGAATTGCATTTGGATGATGACAATAATTTAAAGATCGTTATGACCTTAACATCACCAAACTGCCCGGTTGCCGAAAGTTTACCGGCTGAGGTTGAGAATAAATGTAAATTACTGCCTGGCATCAAGTCAGCCGAGCTAAAATTAACCTTTGAACCAACTTGGGAGAAAGAGATGATGAGTGAGGTAGCCCAATTGGAATTAGGTTTTATGTAAAAGATAAGCATTGGACGAAATACAAAATAAAGTAGCAAATAGTGGTATCGTTACCATTGATCCGGAAGAGTTTTATACTTCGGGAGAGCGTGTATTATTTGACATAAAGCCAATGCTGTTTCAAGAAGTAATTTTAAAAGAAAAAGATTTTAGAGAACAAATAAAAAATACAGATTGGAATAAGTATAAAGATAAATTAGTGGCAATTACATGTACGGCCGATGCCATTGTTCCAACTTGGGCTTATATGTTGTTGACTTTGGCTTTAGAGCCTTATGCAAAAAAGATCGTATTTGGAGATCTTGCCATTTTGGAAAATGAATTATTCGCAGAGAAAATGGCTGCTTTGAACATCCAACAATATAAAGACGCACGAATTGTAATAAAGGGCTGTGGCGAAAAAGACATCCCTGCAAATGTTTATGTAAAATTAACAGCCCTGCTTAAACCCTTGGTAAAAAGCATCATGTACGGCGAACCCTGCAGTACAGTGCCGTTATATAAGGCCCCAAAGAACTAAATAAATAGAAAAATAAATATACCTTTGACCCCGATGGAAATTCAAGTATTAAAATCCAAACTTCACTGTGTAACTATTACGCAAGCTGAATTGGATTATATAGGAAGCGTTACAATTGATGAGGACCTTATGGACGCCGCTAATTTTATTGAGAATGAGCAAGTACATGTTCTTGATAAAAATAATGGTGAGCGTTTTATTACCTATGTTTTAAAAGGCAAAAGAGGAAGTGGAACCATTTGTTTGAATGGCCCCGCTGCATTAAAAGTTAAAGTAGGTGATGTGATCCTGATCATTTCGTACGCTCAGATGGATTTTGAAAAAGCAAAGACATTCAAACCATGGATCGTTTTTCCGGATACTGCAACTAACAAACTAAAAAAATAGTTTTGAAGAAATCAGCCAAGTCAATAGTACAGTTTCTTCTTCTACTTTCATTTGGTATTTTAATGATCTGGCTTTCTTTAAGATCGGTTGCTCCTTACAAAGATGATGTTATTAATGCTTTTAAGGGAGCAAATTATGTTTGGGTCATTATTTCACTTGTTATTTCAATGTTCAGTCATTTTTTGCGAGCGTACCGTTGGAATTATCTTTTGAATCCTTTAGGACATAAAGTCGGTTTACTTAATTCTAACTGTTATGTGTTTGTGTGCTATTTTGCGAATTATGGAATTCCACGAATGGGCGAGATCTCGCGTTGTACCTTAGCTGCAAAGTATGATAAAGTTCCGTTTGAAGTGGCATTAGGAACAGTTATAACCGAACGCATTGTTGATACATTGGTTTTTGTGGTCATTTCTGTTCTTACGTTGTGTTTGCAATTTTCAAACTTGATTGGAATGGCAAACAAATATATTTTTGATCCTGCTGCAGTTAAACTTAACAACCTTTCTCAAAACCCTGTTAAACTCACCATCATAATTGCAATTGTTGTTATTCTTGTGGGTGGATTTCTTTTCTTTAGAAAAAGAATGGCCAATTTATTTAGAGGAAAGTTTGGCAACATCATTAAAGGGTTTGGCGAAGGAATAGGTTCCGTTCGTAAAATGGAAAAGCCATTTATGTTCGTTCTTCTAAGTTTTCTTATATGGGCTTCTTATTTTTATTCTCTTTACTTTTGCTTTTTGGCCTTAAAGGGCACTGAAGGTTTAGGCCAAAGCGAAGCATTAACATTATTGTTGTTCGGAACCTTTGCTGTGATCTTCTCACCAGGTGGTTTAGGAGTTTACCCTGTTATTTTTCAAGCAATTTTAGTAAGTACGTATGCTATTGACGAGGTTTCGGCATTTGCCCTACCATGGTTAAGCTGGGGCAGTCAGTTTGTTTTACTTGTAGTTCTTGGCGTAATTTCATTAATTGTTTTACCAATCATAAATCGTAATAAAGATGTCGTTTCATAGTTTACTTGAAAAAAAGTTGATCCCAGTTGAGGACATCACTCGTTTTGTAAATTCGAGAAAATTAAACGGGCGAAGAATCGTTTTTACGAATGGTTGTTTTGATATTTTGCATCCAGGTCATGTGGATTATTTAACTCAGGCTCGTGATCTTGGTGA
>CAYYUS010000569.1:0-2550 GCA_964474925.1 uncultured Akkermansia sp.
GAGTTCCCTTTGCAACCTCTTCAAAATATTTGGTAAAAAAATGTACCACATCGCTCATGCCTGCCACAAACATCATAGTTGGCAACATCACTGTCATAATATCAATAGACTTACCGGTGAATTTCATAATGCCAAGCGTCCATAAAATAGAAACCAAAACGATCACCACAGGTACCACCACACCATACACACTTCTAAAAGAGAACCACAAAAAAATGATGATGACCACAAATGAAAGTAAAAGAAATACCACAAATTCCTTTTGTAAATTCTCTAAATAAACTTTCTGACCAAAAACCCTTCCTACAAAATGCACTTCATCAAAACCATATTTATAAATGGCTTTCTCAATGGTTACGGCAAGGGTATCGCTTTTACTTTTACTTAAAAGATCCTTGGTTTTTGCAAAAATACTTAGCGACTTTGCATTTGTTGGAAAAAAAGACCCAACTAAATGAGGCGTGTTGTAGATCTCAATGCTATCTTCTTTGTATAATTCAGGGTCCTCAAAATGCATCACTCGCTTTTGAATTGGCATTAATCCACCCCAAGCAATACTTTTTAAATTGGTAGGAGAATTGACACGTTCAATATTTTTTATATCGGCAAGTTCTTGCGTGAATTTATCAACCTTTTGTAAAAAATCTTTTTGAAATATGCCCTTCTTGTTCTCAAAACAGATTAGCACAAATTCATTATCAAAACCAAAGGTCTTTCGGTAGTTATTATACAATTCTAATTCTTTATCCTCGTTTGGAAAAAATGCTTCAAAGTCGTAATCAAACTTGATATCTTTTAAATTAACAAAACAAACCAGTGAGAAAAGTATCACTACGGCAATTACAGAACTATAATATATCCGAAGACGATTGATACAGTAAAATTACTATTTAAACAGATAAGTTCATTAAAAGCGGTACACAATATTACAACCGCCCCACGAATGATGCCAACCTCCTTTGAATTCGGGTGTTAGAAATGATTGCGTATAGGTAAGGCTAATGTTTTTCATCGAAAATGTTAAGCCCGCATCCAATCTGTAAACAAAACGTACTAATTTATCTCTTGTAAGTACATAAACACTATTCTTCCATGGAACGCCCTGCAATACGGCATTATGAAACACATAGCTGGCCGTTCCATTAACGGTGGTATAACATTCCCATTTTTGGCGAGAAGGCATAATGAGTTCGGGAAAATACTCACTCTTTTTTCCGGCGCGGATCATTAATCCTGTAGTTGCATTTACATTCGTAACGCCCGCTTTTCCTCCTGCTTCACCAACCAGGTCGAACCACTTCGACTCAAACAAACCTTGTTCGAACCATACATTCAAATTAGCCGCAAAACTATTCGACACTTGATTCTCCCAACCAATAGGCTCTGCATTATTTGTGTGCTTATGAATAAATTTTTGCATTTCTTCGCCAAGCGCGGCCGGACCAATACACCCAATATCAACGCTTGCGGTAAGCTTTGCCCAAAACCAATTTGAGATCACTTTTTGAGAAAAGAAAAATGTTCCGGCATAAGGCCTATCAGTTGAATCAAGCGTTTTATTTCGGATACTTTTAGGCGTAAAAACATCTTGCCTAAAAGATAAGCAGTAGGTCATGTCGTTACCGGGTGCAATTTTGTGTAATAATCTTGATAGCGGCCATTTACGAAGACCAGGATGTCGAATTTCAACGATCGATCCTTGCGTATAATAACGATCGCTCCCCGCAAAAAGATCATTATCGTAAGTATAATGAAAGCTTCTTTTGTCGCTTTTTAACTTAGGATCAGGATCATTCTGCTGCGCTTCGCTAACTAAAGTAATTAGCAAAAAAACTGCTCCAAATATCTTTGTAATTCCTTTCAATTCAGGTAATTATCAAATGGTTAATAATTTGCATTTTTACTTGTAGTTTATAGCAATTACAGGTAAATTTGATACTCTTTTAAAATTACAAAATTACATTCAATATGCCTAAAGGAATTTATAAAGTACCCGTTCCACATAACGAACCGGTAAAACAGTACGCAGCAGGAAGCCCTGAAAGAAAAGAATTACAAGCTATGCTAAAGGAATTACGTAGCAAAGAAATTGATATCCCCATGTACATTGGCGGAAAAGAAGTGCAAAGCGGAAATAAAGTTCGCATTGCTCCACCGCACGATCATAAACATACGTTAGGGCATTTTCACAAGAGTGATAAAACACATGTTACCCAAGCAATAGATGCTGCATTAGCCGCCAAACCAAAATGGCAAGCCTTAAGTTGGGAACATCGCGCCAGTATATTTTTAAAAGCTGCCGAATTAATTGCAGGACCATACCGCGCAAAATTAAACGCAGCAACCATGTTAGGCCAAAGCAAAAATGCTTATCAAGCCGAAATTGATAGCGCATGTGAGATCATTGATTTTTTACGATTCAATGTATCGTACATGACAGAAATTTATGCCGATCAACCTATTTCTTCACCCGGTGTTTGGAATCGTTTAGAATGGCGTCCACTTGAAGGATTTGTGTACGCTTTAACGCCATTTAATTTTACAGCCATT
>CAYYUS010000570.1:0-2543 GCA_964474925.1 uncultured Akkermansia sp.
GAGACGCAACTAAAGCAGAAGCTTGTTTATGGAAATTTATTTTAAAGGGAATACAATTGGGTTACCAATTCAATAGGCAAAGACCAGTGTTGAATTGCATTGCGGATTTCATGTGCCAACCATTAAAATTAATAATTGAGGTCGATGGTTATACTCATTTGGATGAAGATGTTAAGAAAAATGATGTAGTACGACAAAAAACCCTTGAGACAAATGGATTTACTGTAATACGATTTACAGATGGGGATGTATTGAAAAATTTACAATTTGTAAAAGATGAGATCATGAAAACCATTTATGAATTGGAAAGAAAAGAAGTTGGTGCTAAAAGGTAAAAAAGCAGAATCATGATTGGTCATCCCCCGGCGCTAAAGCGCCACCCCCTTCAAGAAGGGGGATAATCCTTTGCTTTGTCGTAAAAAAAGCAACCATTTAAGCAGAATGCCTTTTTAAGAATACAGCTAGAGGTTATCCTCCTTCAAGAAGGGGATAATCCATTGCTTTGTCGTAAAAAAGCAACCGTTTAAGTAGAATGCCTTTTTACGAATGCAGCTAGAGGTTATCCTCCTTCTTGAAGGAGGTGTCACGAAGTGACGGAGGATGACTTCAGCCGGAGTGCCATCGTCGTCTCGTAAAGAAGTTAGTATTTAAAAATCCTGACTAATACCTATCAAAAAGCCATTACCAAATTTATTATTCTCTTTGAACGAGATCACGTAATCAAGGCGTATAAATTTAAAGATGTTCTTTAATCCAAAATCTAATTCAAAATAATGATTGGTCTTGTCGTTTACCAAAGCATGAAATCCTACTACCTCTTGAATGAACAATTTTTTCACCAAAGGAATTTTATTCAAAATAAATCCATTAAAGTGATGTTCGGTATGTAATTCGGCATACCAGTTCTTAGTACTTACATTGTAGTATGGCAATAATTTATACGAATTCATATGATCGTTATTGGCAATAATGGTTTGATTACCGCTAAAATGTTTATAGTCCATATAGTAGATCTTCCCTAAACGCACATAGTAACCTCCTCTTAAATTGTATTTGAACTCGCCAAATAAACCCAAGTCAATATTGTCGCGTATTTGTCCGCCTACAAGATCAAAATCGGCCGATTGTCCGTTTAATGGAATTGCTTTACGATAAAATACAGATAATCGTGGGAATCTATTCTCTGCATAATATCTAAAGCCAGTAATGTTGTAGTAACGCTGTTTAAAACGAATGTTCAAGCTCAGATCAACTAAAAATGTATTGTTGCGCTGAAATACAGAATCCTCTCTGGTTGGATGTAAAGGATCGTTTGATGTGAATAGTTTTTTAGTATCATCAATAAATAGAATATCACTTTTATTTACTAAAGGCGTTCGGTCAACATACTTTACGTCTATACGTCCGTTCAAGCCTTTTCCTATTTCTGTTCTTATAAACGCACCAATCCCTGTTTCTTTATAAAGTTTCATGTAGTTATCATTCAACAATAAGGTATAAGCCGAATTTACAAGGGCTGTAATTGGATCACGATTATTATACTGTTCAATAATGCTTTTAGCGTTTATACCAAAGCTGCTGAATTTATTGTGGTTGAATAAATAATTCCAATCTAATTCACCACCCCATAATTTATTCGCAAAACCATATCGTGCTCTGCCATTCAGGCGATGTTCGCGCAAATTGCTATCGCTTTTTACCAAATTAAAATTATAACTTAAATTCAAACCTTCTACTGTATTATATTGAATACCGGCATCGGTAATTCCGGGCATACTTATGCGTAAGTTCTTATTTCGTTTTTCATAAGTATAACCGTTAATTATATTTCCGAATTTAAAGCGGTTACTTCTACGGTCCATAGAATCAATATATTTTGGATCCTCTACAATTTTAGCTACACTGTCTTTTTTACGATAATCTTTCTTCTCTTCATCGGTGAGTGGAATTGGACGATTTTGTTCCCAATACGCGCTATCCTTTTTATTAGCACCCTTTGCAATAATGGCTATTTCATCACTAAAGAATTTCTTGTCGAATTTTGGATCAAGATTATAATTGTATAACACGGTATTAAAATAACCGTCTCCCCTAAAGCCAAAAATGGAAAACTCAAAACTCATGTTGGAGGACGTTGGTAGCCAAATGCTATCTCCTGCGATCGGCGTAAGGATCTGCTTTACTGTAATTGTATCTACAAAATTGATCTTATTCTTTTTTGTTAGAAATAAATTTACACTGGTAATTCTCCAAGTATTCTCTTGAATATAAATGATGCCGCTAAAAACCGGATCGGTCTCTCGCTTTGGGATCACTTCAATTTTATTTACTTCCTTTCCATCTTCAAAAAAGGAGCCAAGTAGTTTGTAACGGTAATACAAAAAAGCATTTTCGTTTATGGGCGAAATAAACGGACGGTTACTTACATCCTTCATTTCAATTTGATTCTCATAAAAATTATAATTCAAATAGCGGTATTGGTTAAAGCTAAAAGCACGGCTCGAACCGCTTACTTTACTGCTGAGCATAACTTCTTTTATATT
>CAYYUS010000571.1:0-2541 GCA_964474925.1 uncultured Akkermansia sp.
TGAATAATTGTTTCTGATTATCCGAAAATTTTTCTTGAATTTTGTCAATAATTTTCGAATTATAATTCTTCGAAAATTTTTTGATTGGATTGCTATTCACTAAAGTTACTATGTCAACGCTTGTCATTTAATTTAAAATTTGATGTTCTACATATTTTATATGGCGAAGATTATTTTAGATTCTCTCATATTTTATTTTGGCGGAAGAAGTTAGTTGTAACATTTCATCAACCACCCGATATCTTGGATCAGGAACTTAGTCTAGGTAATTATAATGGAAGAGTGGCTGGTTTTACGCATTTTATTTCAAGAAGAAGATTGAAGTGTATTGATGCATGCATCGTGATGTCGAGTGAACAAAAAGAAATAGCTGAAAAATATATGGATGCAAGTAAAATATATATCATCCCTCTAGGCGTGAATTTGGACCGATATAACTTAGCATTTAATAAACATAACTTGGGTCGGAAGATAAACCAAGTAATAACGGTAGGAGAATGGCTACGTGATTGGGACCTCTATTTGAAAGTTGTAGATGAGTGCTACTTAAGTTTTCCTGAAATCGAATTTATTTTAATTAATAATCGTTTAAGTGATTTGGTGTTAAGGGAAGTAGAAAAAAGGAAAAATGTTAAGTATTTGCAAAATGTTACAGATGAAGATCTAGAAACGCTTTATCTCTCTTCGTTAGCAATGTATTTACCATTAAAAGGTGCTGCAGGAAGTAATGCGATCAATGAGGCACTTGCGCTTGGTTGTCCGGTCATCTCAAATCTGAAGTTCGATTTCTTGGATGAACATCAGAAATTCACATTTGTAATGGATGAGTTTAATAAGTTTAGTTACTACATACAAAAGTTAAATGCACTAACTAAAGATCAATTAATGGAAATTAGTGTAACAGCAAACAGGTCCATTCAAAAAATGAGTTGGGCTTCGGTTTCAAGCGAATTATTAAAAATTTATAGATCAGTTTTATGAAAATAGGAATTTTTGGATTGGGTTATGTTGGAGTTGTAAATGCTGCGTGCTTTACAAAATTAGGTCATAGTGTTATAGGCTGTGATATAAAGGAACAGAAAGTAGAAGTACTCAAAAAGGGAATTAGCCCAATTGATGAGCCAAATGTGAATGAGATGTTAGCAGAAGCTCTGGATAAAGGTTTATTAACCGCAACTACCAATGCAACCGAAACTGTACTGAATAGTGATCTACTACTGATCTGTGTAGGAACTCCAAGTTATGAAAACGGCAAAGTAAATCTTGATTTTATTTTTAATACAACAAAGGAAATAGCACTAGCCTTAAAAGATTCTGATAAAGATATATCCATTGTGTATAGAAGCACAATGCCCCCAAATACAACGGAGGATTTTATTAGGAAAATTCTCGACCAAAATCTAGATAATTATAAGGGAACCTATAAGTTAGCATTTTATCCCGAGTTTCTTCGCGAAGGAAAAGCCGTAGATGATTTTTTTAATGCGCCAAGAATTGTTATAGGATCGGAGGATAGTAATATTATTTTGATCGAGGAATTATTGAAGTATAATGATGTTATACCAATTGTTAGAACAAATACAATAACGGCAGAGTTTGTAAAGTATGTGGATAATTGTTACCATGCGTTAAAAGTAGCCTATGTTAATGAGATCTATGAAATTGGAAAGCACTATAATGTAAATATTAAACTGGCAAATGACATTTTTTTGCTTGATAGGTCGTTAAACATTTCCGGTGCTTATTTAAGGCCGGGACTTCCTTTTGGTGGCTCATGTTTGCCAAAGGATCTAAGAGCAATTAATGCAATGGCTATAGAAAAAGATCTTGATCTACCACTCCTATCGAGCATATTAAAAAGCAATCAAGCAAGCTTGTCGCGATTAATTGATCTAATTAGAGCGTCTCAAAAAAAGAAAATTCTTTTTGTAGGGTTCACCTTTAAAAATTTTACTGACGATTACAGGGAAAGTCCGGTTTTATATTTGATAGAGGATCTTTTAAAAAAGGATCACACAATAAGCATTTATGACCCGGATATCAATTTGATAAACTTACGAATTGATAAGCCTTCGTTCTTAAGACTATTAGAAACAGATCTGAATTTTGCAATAAGTAACTCAGAAGTGATCATTGTGAGTAAGCGTTTTATGAAAGAGGTAATGCAAAATGATCTAAAGGGAAAACTAATTATTAATTGTTCTGGTTATAATGAAACAGGTATAGAGAATTGTATAAACCTTTATTAATTGAATAACATAAAAGATACAGAATTTAACCGAACCAATATTTGGATCGTTGTGTTGGTATATCTATCAATTTTTGTAAATTCATTTGTGTTCTTCAAAACACCTTTTGAATTTCAATTCGGATACATCATTTATATACCATTATTGCCTGTCTTCATAAAAAGATACGGACATAACAAAAGTCTATTGATCATTTTTTTTGTTTTACTTGCAGTAGGAATTTTTAATATTTTTATAGGGCAGAATACGTCGGCGCAATTTTTTAAGGTCTTTACAGGCCTAGCACTTTCTT
>CAYYUS010000572.1:0-2541 GCA_964474925.1 uncultured Akkermansia sp.
TTCTGAAATTTAACAAAATGAATTTTAATTACAATTTGATTGCTTTGAGCAATACTCATAAAAGGAAGTATCAAAACGACTATGGTGAATATAATTTTCATTTGGTAAAGATAGATAAATTCCTCATGTTAGATATAATCTTCGAACACTCGTGGGGCTAAAACTACAGCCAAGCCTCGTTTTATATCCATTTTCATTGAGTTCTTTTGAAATATGAGTATAGTTCAAATAACCATGTTTCATTTGAAAGTGTTCTATAAACATTCGGGCCATTTTCCAATTTTCATTTTCACACCGCTTTTTTACAATTGTTTCAACACCCCTCATTCTTGCTTCATTCGTTAGATTTTGGGGTGAACCTAATTTAATACCTCTTGACTTCAATGCAGCCAATCCTGACTTCGTCCGGTTTGAAATCAGTTCTCTTTCCCATTGTGCAACACTCCCAAATATTCCTAATGTTAAGGTATTAAGTTCTGGCAGGTCAATACAACGAAGTTTAACCCCCTTGTTTCTCAAAGTGAATAGGAACTCTACTTCACGAGATAATCGGTCAAGTTTAGTAAACAAAAGTGTGTACCCATGTTTGATACACAAGCTGGTGGCATACTCCAATTTAATGCGATTATTGTTCTTACCACTTTCCTGTTCAACAACAACTTCAATCAAGTTGTCGCCAGTTGAATCAATAAATTGATTAATTCGTGATTGTTGTTCTTCTAAACCAAGTAGCTGACGACCAGTACTAGTTCGAACATATGCGATGTAATTTTCCATGTTTTTATGTTTTGGCTAATATAACAGCCATAACTTAACAAGCCATAAACGTGGGTTTATGATTTGATATTTTAGCGTTTTGCTAGGGTTTTAGATACTAAATCTTACAAAATCAACTTTCTGAAATTCCGGCAAGAAGTTAACCCAACTCGTCATCATACAGTTCAGGACTAACATCCGGGTCAAATTCTGTTGTATCACCTTCGAAGTATTCAACATCAATATTATACATAAGTTGGTAATCAATTAGACCTGCAATGAAGCAGCAGACATCCTCTTTCGTACCTCCAAATCCCACCTTGTGTGTTTCAACCCCATTCTTTTTCATCAATGTATTGATTATACCCATTACAAATCCATAAGAATCACTTTCCATTAATTTTGAATTCAATTGTGAACCTCGTGCAAATGTGAATACAGATATGTCATTAGTTGAATTGTTTTCCATTTTGTTTTTTCTTGATTAAATAGGTCTTGATTATTTGTTCCTGTTCCATAAGGTTTATCACACTGGTTGCTAAGCGATGGAACTGTTCAGTCGTAATGATAATTTTCATCTTGGGTCTTGGATTATTATCTAATAAATTGGTTAATTTCATTTGTAGTTCTTCTTTATTATAAATATCCAATTGGGACAATAAACCCCTTCATTTTGACAATAATTGCAAAATATAAGAGGTATTCACGCAAGTGTTAATTCCTGTATACTTGCAACAAGTTAACATTTGCTAGTATAATCGTGGTTTGCACATGTTTTATCTGAAAAAAACAGGGAATTGACCTTATTATTTACATATAGTAAAATCCCGACAAAATTGTCCTCAAATACCCCATATTTTTTAAGCAGATAATCGATTTGAATTGAGGTTCGAATATTCATCAATTATTGAGGAAATTTCCAACTCCAAATTAATATCAGGTGTGCGTCTGTGGTTTCTAATTGTCTTGACATCCATGCCGGTCAAATTCCTTATCGCAACATTGGTGATTTTTTGACCGGCACTCGTCAAATATTGAATGGCCTCATCAATTCGTTGTTTATTTTGGTGCCGTTTATAAAGGCCGGTCAATTTCTTAGCTAAGATCATCTTATCATTTGATGTTAGATACCAGCAATTCTTATTAAAGTGGATACGTCTCTTGCTATAATTCACATAGACAATACTGGAACCATGAATTTGATTGACCACATTATTAAAATGGCGGCGTAAATCATTTTTATCCAATTTGGGTTGAACAAAAACATTATTCACGAACCAAATAAATGAGTAAATGACATCAATTTCCAATTCAGGATTTAGGTAGAACAAATGATGTATCATAGAATACAAGGTAGAATGTCTTTTTCCTTCAATAATCACTTTAGGAATATATAATGAAACGTAAGGAACCTCCTTTACTTCTACAATATCGTTATCTACTTCTACTTTGGTACTAGTATTGATATGTTTAAGTACATAGTCAATATCATACAATTGATAACTATTTTTCGTAATAGTATTAGTGCTTGAAATGTGGGAATTGATATTATTATTTGATATTCTACACGTATTAGGGTCAGTTCCCTGCTCCTCCTCCATAACAAAATCTACTGCCAACGTTGCATTAGGATTGAAATATACATCAGGGTCTGATGACAAGAACATTGCTCGTGCAATTCCATTTGCTTTAACATCAAGATCCTCACTTGCTAATTCATTTGTTCTAATTGAATTCCAAATTGAATTGAAATTCTCTTTTGTCAATTCGTTTTCAATTTGAATG
>CAYYUS010000573.1:0-2537 GCA_964474925.1 uncultured Akkermansia sp.
TCACCAACGGTAAGAACGGCTGTAAAGGATCATACGATTACACTGTACCTATCACCGTGTATCCAAAACCGGGAGCAGATTTTACTTGGAATCCTGAGCAACCAACAACTGCAAATAATGCGGTAACATTTAATCCAACTACTAAGAATGGAACAGTGTTCGCATATGAGTGGGCATTTACCAGAAGCACAAATGTGGGTGGAGTTGATTCGGCAACGGTAAAAAATCCAACACATCTTTATGACAACAACGGTAAATTCCCTGTGATGTTAGTTGTAAAGAACGAGTATGGTTGTATTGATAGTATTTACAAAGTGATCATCATTGATGAAGATGTGGCGGTTTATATACCAAAGACATTTACACCAAACGATGATAATATCAACGATGTATTCAATGTAAAAGGCCTTGGATTAAAATCGGAAGGTTACACCATGCAGATCTTTGATCGTTGGGGAACATTAGTTTACTCTACAAAAGACATCAACAAAGGATGGGATGGAACGATCAAAGGTCAAAAAGCGGCTGATGGAGTTTACATCTACAATGTGCGAGTGATCGGTGACAATGGCGTATGTTAAAAAGAGTTCTAAGGACATGTGACATTATTGAAATAAATTCTGAATTTTTTTAGTAAAAAAAGGAGGCTTCAAAAGAGCCTCCTTTTTATTTTAGCAAATGCTCTTATTATTTCGTACCCCCTCTAAACCCTTTAGTCGAACGACTGTTTGCAGGTGGCTTTTCGTTGATTAAACGGGGCTCTTCGGTGATTCAAAATTTAACGAAATAAGCCCATTTTCACTACCTTAGTGCAGATACAAACTATACTATGAAAAACATGAAATTGATAGCTTTATTTTTTGGAGCTTTTTTATTTTTAGGCGACCTAAATGCTCAAACAACGAGTACTTTAGCGCCATCTGACGCCATTGTTGGCTACACTTATGATTTTGATCTAGCTAAAAAATTGATCATTGATCATCAATTAAAATCTAGTAATGAGAACATAATAGCTAAGCCGATAGTTGAATCGAAGGATTTCCCAAAACTTATCGGTAAGAATGAATTGACTAATGATTATTATGAGAAGTTACAAGCTTGGATGGAAAAGAATCCTAATGTGATAATTGAATCGTTAAAGTCAAGAAAAGAAATTGTTCATTCATTTGGAAATAATTAAAACATGAAAAAATTAAAATACATATTACTTGCTCTATTTATTTCCGGTGTAACAATTGCGCAAACCCAAATGCCAATTGGCCCACAAACAAACTGGTTTACCGGAATGGTGCGCGGTTATCACTTTACGTCCCCTGTGGCGTTTAATATTTGCGCGTTATATATTCCACCAGATGCACCTGGTGCAGCCGGACAAAATCAACACATAAGGGTGGTTCGTTTTACTGCAGCTGCTCCCCCAGCGTTCCCGGGAGTTACCAACGGCTTTGTTCAATTATTTACTATCACTAACGCAGGACCAACAACAACAGTTGCGTGTAATATACCTGTAGCAGCCGGAGATATTATTGGTATTTATGGCGCACGCGCTGGAAATTGTATCAATAGTTATGACGGTGTTGCTTTCCCAACTACTATCATGGCACTGCCAACAATTTGTCGCCGTAGTGGTATGCAAGCATGTATTTCAGCAGGCCAACCAATGGCAAATATTTGGTCTGAGATCAACTATAACATTGGACGTATATTTATGTATTATAATTGCTGTCCAACACCAACTATAACAACCAATTTATCTGCGGGTAATATTTGTGCAGGTGCAAGTGTAACAATTCTTGGTGGTGGAGCGCAAACTTATACATGGCTACCGGGTAATCAACAAACAAGTTCAGTTTCAGTTACACCATCGGTAACAACTACATATACATTACAAGGTAGTGCAAACAATTGTTCAACTGCAGTAACTGTTAGTGTTCAGGTTAATAGTAATCCAACAATTTCTGCTGTTGCAAATGATGGCCCTATTTGTCAAGGGTCTCTTTTAAACATAACTGCTACTGTAAACACTACTTCACCACCTTCTTATTCTTGGATAGGACCAAATTCATTTACGGCAAATACGCAAAATACATCCATTGCAAACGCACAACCGGCCGCAACAGGTTTTTATAGCTTAACGGTAACAAATACGTATACAAGCGCATCTAGTCCTACATTAATAACGTGTCAGGCTATGGCAACAACAAGCGCTGCCGTCGTCCCCGTCTCCTCGCTTAACGTAACACCATTTTTTACCTTATGTGCAGGAAGCAATTTAAACTTAACGGCGAGCGCAGCTGGTGCAACTTCTTATAGTTGGGCTGGTCCAAATTTTAATTCTACAGTTCAAAATCCGGTGATCAGTAATGTTACACCTGCTCATTCTGGCGACTATTCTATTACAGCCTATTATTCAAATCCGCAAACTACTTTGGTGTGTACTTCTTTTGCGGTGGTTAATGTTTCGGTTGTTCCAAAAAGCCCGGTAACACCATTTAGCAGCGCCAACGTTTGTCAATATACAACTGGTACATTCTCAG
>CAYYUS010000574.1:0-2531 GCA_964474925.1 uncultured Akkermansia sp.
GAAAATGTTGATCGCTATGTTCGTTGTGCATATGAAAAGATTTAAATATGAGATCTTCTATCAAATTTCAACTATACTTAAACCAAATCCAATGACAATTATCAGGAAGCGTATTTTTTACAATATGACAATTGTCAGTTTTGCTAAAAAATACGATCACTTTTATAATATCGTGAATAAAACAAGTAGTTTTATGAATCCAACCCCAATGAGGATGCCAAAAAACAACTATAGTTGATCTTTAATCAAAAGGTGTTAGAAAACATTTGGAGGCCTAAGTACTTTGAAAAATTTAGAGTTTTACTTATCACTAAGAATAGATTACCGCACTGGAATTCGGACAACTATTTTCTCTATTACTTGCTTTTTGCCGTTGTCTAGAATCAAAAAATAAATACCGTTCGGTATATTTTCCAAGTCTAAGCTATATTGATTTTTGAATTCCACAGTTTCATGAACTACTTCCTGACCAAATATATTCTTAAGAGACAAAGTATATTCATTACCGAAATTGTCATTGCTTTCAATAGTTATACGATTTATTGTTGGATTTGGATAAATATTTAACTCATCCTGATCTAACTCACGAATACCAATAAAACCACCATTCGAGGTTTTAAGTAGCGTGCCATTTTCTCCTGAAGCAAAACCAATAAGTCCTGTTGTAAAGTAAACACTGTAAAGATCATCACTAGAAGGCGTTGCTGTAAGTTGCCATGTAGATCCGCCATCAAATGTGCGTATGACCCTTCCATTATCCCCAACAGCGTATCCAGTATCTACCGAATGAAAATAAATTCCTCTTAAAGAGGTGTTGAAAATTCCTCCTGTAGACAATTGTTGCCATGTTATTCCACCATCAGTTGTTTTAATGATCTCTGATCCCGAAAAATTTGAACCTCCAGCGGCAAAACCAACACTTGCACTAACAAAACTTGTAGAGAAAAGTGTCTCAACACCTGGTAACTGTGTAAGCAACCACGTTGATCCGGCATTGACTGTTCTGATCACCCTACCATTATAGCCAACAACAAAACCAAGACTTGTGCCTACGAACTCTATAGACTCGGCAGTTGCCATACCTGTATACGTATTTGTTTTTGTCCAACTTGTTCCACCATTAGTTGTTTTATATATGAAGCTAGCCGCTGGATTACTATAGTAGGAGGTAATGATAAAACCGACACTTGATGAAGTAAAACAAACATCCTTAAGTGTTTCTCCTGTGGAACTAAAGTCATAGATCTGACTCCAACTTGTTCCGCCGTCTGTTGTTTTAAATAATTGTGTATTGTTTACTACATACCCTAGTGAACTGCTAACAAAAGAAAATTTTCCTGCTTGAGGTGAGGAAGGTATAAGGGTCCATGTAATACCTGCGTTCGTGGTCTTAAAAACACCGGTCATGCCGGCACAAAATCCCGTAGTTGAGTTTACAAATACTACGTCGTTAATAGAGTTACTAGTTGAGATACTCATTTGAGACCACTGGGCAAAAGCACCAGAATACACCAAAAAAACTAGCAGAAATATGATTGAGCTTGATTTCATATTACTAATTTAATCAATTTTTGCATATTTTCATCAAGCATTACATTATATGTATTAAATTAGCGTATTCATTATGTCTATCATCGTAGAAAATATCACCAAGCTTTATAAAACGCAAAAAGCGTTGAACAATGTTTCGTTCAATGTAAATGAAAATGAGATCGTAGGTTTTTTAGGTCCAAACGGTGCCGGAAAAAGCACCATGATGAAGATCATCACCTGCTATATTCCTCCTACTGATGGAAAAGTAAAAGTTTGCGGTTTTGATATTCACGACCAAAGTTTAGAAGTACGTAAACATATTGGATATTTACCTGAACACAATCCATTGTATTTGGATATGTACGTAAAGGAATTCCTCGCCTTTGTTGGTGGCTTATATAAAGTTCAGCATATTGACAAGCGCGTGAAGGAAATGATAGACCTAACCGGCTTACAAATTGAACAGAATAAAAAGATCGGCGCTTTAAGTAAAGGTTACCGTCAGCGTGTTGGTTTGGCACAGGCCATGATCCACGACCCTAAGGTTTTAATAATGGACGAACCAACAACAGGTTTAGATCCAAATCAATTGGAAGAAATTCGCGGACTTATAAAAAAACTAGGGAAAGAAAAAACGGTAATGTTGAGCACGCATATTATGCAAGAAGTAGAAGCTGTTTGCGATCGCGTGATCATTATCAATCATGGGGAGATAGTGGCGAATGATAGCACACAAAATTTAAAACAACAAAAGACTAATCAGATCATACAAGTTGAATTTGATGGGGCTATTGATATAAAATTACTGGAAAAAATTGCAGGTGTTCAACAAGTAAAAAAATTAGAAGGTAATTCGTATCGCATTATTGCAAGCGAAGAAAAAGATATTCGTAAAGACGTATTTAATATTGCTGTTCAAAATAATGTTGGGGTATTAACACTCAATAAAGAAGAACAGAAAATGGAAGATGTGTTTAAGGAGTTAACAAAGAAGCAGT
>CAYYUS010000575.1:0-2524 GCA_964474925.1 uncultured Akkermansia sp.
GAAGTTTATTGGGTGTTGCTGTTAATCGTGAGCAATATTCTTTTCCTGTTGGAAGTTTTACTCTTAACCAATCAGGTTTTTTTATTTTTTGGGTAGATTCGGAAGTACATTCCAAATTAATTTCAGGAGAACTCATAATTTAATACCACCTCTTTCCGAAAACGAAACCTACATGAAGGGTAACGATCAATGCTTCGGCAGGATTGCGTGCCATGGTTGGTAATTTTATTGGAAAATAATTTATAGAAACACCTGTTTCAATTGCTTTTACAAGATTTGTATAAGGAGCATATTCAAAACTCAAATTAAATTTTCCAGCCAAAAATGGATACACCGAAAGCTCACCTAGCCCATTTGAAAATGGCGCGCGACCAATAACGCTATCTTGTGTAAATGTAGTTTCGTTGAAGCGGCGGAATTTATTTACCGTTGACGCATCGTTTGTAACTGTAGTATAATAATAAGGTTTTGCAAAGGCAATTCCAGGACCAATACTATATGAGTAACGCACTTCAACCGCTTTTTTATCGGCTTTGCCTGCAATTGTTTTTTGACGACCAACACTTGCTTTTACCAAAAGAATGCTGTTTAATTTTCCGTAGATATAACGTTTGCGTTCTACATCAGAACCGTTTAATTTAACCTCTTTAGGATGTTTTAAAGTTGAGGCATCTATTTCAAAATAGGATTTACGCTCGAAGGTAACATGTTTTGCACGGCGATATAATAAACCGTAACCACGAGTATGTGCATACATTTGAAACGTTTGCTCGTTGCGATACAATACATTAAGATCACTGCCATCTTTTTCGTAATCGGGCATTACTTGTGCGTTTACATCTGCACAAATTAATACTAAAAAAATAAAAGCCAGTTTACGAAGCATACCTAACAAAATTAAATAATTCTCACTAAAAAACCTACATTTACAGTACACTAAAATTGAGTTTATGGCAACAAGTTTTGTTAAATATATGGGTGGTTTACGCACCGATTCGGAACACCTGGCAAGCAAGCAGCACTATATTACTGATGCTCCAGTAGATAATCATGGCAAAGGCGAAGCGTTTTCGCCCACTGATCTAATGGCAACTTCTTTGGCAAATTGTATGCTCACGGTAATGGGTATAAAAGCAAATGGTGAAGGAATGACGAGTATTGATGGCACAACGGCCGAGGTAACCAAAATTATGTACGCCGATCCGCGTCGTGTTGGAGAAATTCACATTAAGTTAACTTTCCCAAAGAACAATTACAGCGATAAAGAAAAAAAGATCTACGAAAACACGGCACATACCTGCCCTGTTGCAAAAAGCTTGCATCCTGATTTGAAGCAGGTGTTAGAGTTTGTGTGGTAAAGCAAAATAGAAGAAGAGAAAAAGCCAGAATGGAAGCGAAAAAAATATTTTTAGTATTCAATAAATATGCGTTTGGTTTCCTATTCGTTTTTAACGTCCTCTATGGGCAAAAATTGGCAAGCGGAGAATATGAGTTTGGATTAAAATTGGCTTACAATTCGAAAACAAATAAGATTAGCGGCTATTTTGAGAATTATACCGGTTGGGATGAAACAACAAACAGTCCAAGGTTTTCTTGCATATTTTATATGGAAGGAAGTGCGGAAAGTAACAAGTTTAAAATTAAAACATATTATCCCGGAGACAAATTAGCCGACACTATAGAAGGGACGTGCGAAATAATTGCAAGTAATAGCATAAAAATTAAATTGCCCGAAGAGCATGGTGGATGCTGGAATGTGCAGCACTTTGCTGATGAGCCTGTAAAGTTTAATTTAGAGAAGACGATCAAATGGGTAGACATTAGATATGTTGTTGTAAGCAAAACCTACTTTCACAGCCAAAACACAGTTTCAAAAAAACAAAAGGCATACATCATTAAAAGCAATATTGTGTGTGTTGAGAAACTTGAAGGTGACTGGGCCTTTTGCACTTATTACGGTAAAAAAATAACCAAAGGCTGGATAAAAACATCTGATCTGAATAAACTTTAAAAACTTTGATCTAGAAAACACCATGGATGACGAAGAACAAAAACCAAAACGCCGCGTAAGATATACAGGCACGCATCCAAAAACTTTTAAGGAAAAGTATAAGGAATTAAATCCGGAGCAATACAAAGCGGATATTGAAAAGGTAATTCAACAAGGGCGAACGCCTGCGGGAATGCACCGAAGTATTTGTGTGCAAGAAATAATGGATATTTTAAAAATTGTTCCGGGTGAAATTGGATATGATGCCACACTTGGTTATGGCGGACACAGTTTAGAACTATTAAAACATTTAAATGGCAAAGGAAAATTGTTTGCTACCGATGTTGATCCGTTTGAATTACCAAGAACCAAAGAGCGTTTGAATAATTTAGGATACGGTGATGATATTTTAGCTGTGAGAAAAATGAATTTTTCGGGAATTGATCAAATTGCTGCAGAAGCCGGTCCATTAAATTTTGTATTGGCCGACCTAGGTGTTTCGTCAATGCAAATTGATAATCCTGAAAGAGGTTT
>CAYYUS010000576.1:0-2522 GCA_964474925.1 uncultured Akkermansia sp.
AATAATTCAGAATCCGTATATGCAACACCCGAAACAAATTTTGCAGGTATTCCATTTGAACGTGATGAGGGTATTTACAGTTATTTTGGAAAGTTGGTTCTAGAAGGAAAAGTACCTTACAAAGATTTTTACGAGGTAAAGTTCCCTGGTTTGTTCTACTTCTTTGCCATGATCGTTGGCTTATTTGGCGACACAGTTCAAGGAATGCATACGGGTTTTATGTGGGTGAATATTCTGTCGATGATCTTCTTGTATTTTGCCGCTCGAAATTTATTTTCTCCAGTTGCAGGAGTAATTACTGCAGCAACGTTCGCATTTGTGTCGTTAACACCAAACTTAAGCGGCTTTACTGTGCAAGCAGAGCATGGAGTTGCTTTCTTTATTAGTATGGGATTATTGTTCTATTCATTAGCAAGATCTAAAGGTAAACTCATATACTACATGTTAATGGGACTTGCTATGGGCTGTGCATTCATGGTAAAAACTACCGGAGTATTCTTGGCTTTATGGGGAGGATTTTTGGTTATAACTGATTTCTGGTTCACAAAACCTCGTGTGTGGAAACAATTCTGGAAGCAAATGTTTGCGTACGCTGTTGGCGGATTTTCTATTATTATTTTGATGTTCCTGATCATTGCCTCAAAAGGTTCATTTAATGAGATGATCTATTGGACCATTGAGCATGCAAAACAATACGCTAGCAGCATGCCTTATGAAGAGGGTGTAAAATATTTTAAATACACTCGAGATGCGATCATTCAAAACTATAAATTCTTCTGGTATCACAGTTTACTCGCAGTTATTTTATGTTTATTGCGACCGATAAATATCAAATATAAAATTCTTGGAGTAACACTTTTAGGTTTTTCTTTTATGACCATCGTTCCGGGTTACTTTTTTTACGGCCACTATTGGATCCAAACAGTTCCGGGACTAGCTCTAGTTGCAGGTTTAACTTTTTATTCGGCAATGGCTATCATTAGAGATACTTTAAATTTCAAACAGCCTATTATTAAATGGGTTTATTTAGGAATTTTCGGCGCTCTTACATTTAGTCACGTTTCAACTTTGAAATCCTATTATTATCATCCAAACTACGAGCGTATCTTAAGAGCGGTGTATGGTAATAACCCTTTTCCTGAATCGATGGAAATTGCCAATTATATTAATTCGCATTCAAAGCCTGAAGATAATATTGTACTGATAGGATCAGAACCGCAGATCTATTTTTATACCAAAAAGAAATCGCCTTCACGTCACGCATACTTTACTTCTATTGTAAATAATGTAAAAGACCATAAGGAATGGCAGCGCGAATTTGCGAGGGACACCGAAAAAGCAAAACCTAAATTCGTTGTTTTCTTTAATCACCCCTTATCATTATTGGTTCAGGCCAACGTAGATAAGTACGTTTTTGAGTGGGCCAATAAATTCATTACCGAAAATTATAGGATCGTTGGTTTAGTAGACATGATAGAAGGGCAGCAAAGTGTGTATGTGTACAATGAACAGATAAATACATACAAGCCTATTTCTCAAAATCTCATCTACATTTACGAGCGTAATCCTATTCCTCAGAAACCTTAATGGTGATCTCTTTTATAGAGTTTATATCGTCGTAATTGCGCGATGTAAAATTTAAGACAGTGATGCCTGGTTTTACAGCGGTAAAGTAAAAGTAAACCCCGTTCTCGTTTCCTTCCCACACTGTATTCATGCGGTCGAGTAGGGTTTTATCATATTCGTCATTCAATTGCCACACATAACCTGTTCGGTGATCTTCAGGTAAATTAACTCTAAATTTTTTATTGAGTTTCACTTCGCAGGGCTGCGCATCGTTGATCTTAATAGTTTGATAAGAGCAAGATGCGAGGAATAATGTTGCTATGAAAAATAAATTCTTCATTAGATCAAACCATGATATTTACGTAAGAACCATTCAAGAGATAATAAAATAAGAAGCAAAGCAAAGATCCATTTAAGATCAATAAGCTCTGTGGTCTCATTTTGTGAATAGGTGATCGGTTTTATAGATTCGTTATTTAAAATAGAAATTTCTAAAGTTTTAAGATCACTTAGCTTGTACATTTTTCCATTAGTACCTGCGCTTAATTTCTGAAGTAATCCATGATCGGCCACCGTGTTTATTTTTTCAGAGATCACCGGTTTTACAATGAGGATTCCTTTTTTTACAGTTACAGTGGCGTCGGTTTTCGTTTTAGCTTCATACGTGTATTCGCCAGGGGCTAAAAGGCCTAAAGCTAATTTATACGAATTTCCCTGCTTACTAAATGTATAATTGAAAGCATTTCCTTTTTCATTCTTAATTACCATAGTTACATCTGGCTGCGTGATGAGCTCATAGCTTTTATTGTAAACCTCGGCAGTAAATTCAATGGGTTCGTTTTCGCTAATGATCTTTTGAGTATAAATTCTAAAAAAACTCTTGTCACTTTTTACAGAGAGGTATTGAATGGATTTGCTTATGAGTTCGTTGAATGCATTGAAGTTACTGTTCTCTT
>CAYYUS010000577.1:0-2520 GCA_964474925.1 uncultured Akkermansia sp.
CCTGTTGTTGCGTATGCTTTTTTATCGCCTAACTTAAATATATCGCTTTTGTAATACATGCTAAGGTCAACTGCCACTGTGCTGGCAGCGTTACCTTGCTGGCCATTAAAATAAACACGGCTAATACTTGAATTTACAAAACGGAAAGCTACACCGGTGGAGAAATTCTTCCCTAGCTTTTGTGCAAAGCCAAGATCAAGTGCAAACTCATTGGGTTTAAAATCACCCGTGCTGTTTCCTTGGGCATCGGTTAATTGAATATTTCCTAATGTAAAGTAACGCAACGAAGCACTTACGGCTTGTTGATTTTTTGCATTAGGCTTGCTAATTTTTGAATAGCCGCTGAGGTAATACAAATAAATATCCGGAACTAAATTGCGTAACCATGGTGTTGCAGTTAAAGCCACACCAAATTTTTTGTCGGCAAATGCTAATTTACTTTGATTCCAGTGTGTTGAATTGGCGTCGGCATCAGTAGCTACACCAACATCACCCATAGCGCCTTGTTTACTGTCGGGGCTGATCAATAAAAAAGGAACTGCCGTTGTGATAGGGTTGATAGTACTCCCACCTAAAGCTTGTGAACTTATTTGAGCAGTGTTTTGTAATGAAGCAAGTGCTACAAAAACTAAAACAAGTATTTTTCTATAACTAATTCTTTTCATTTGAATTGGGACGCCAAATATACTAATTAAGTATTACTAATTTTTCGATTTTTTCTGCCTTTTTATTGTCTTTGTCTACTATGGCAACCTTGTATAAATAAACACCTCTTCCAAGTTTATCGCCGTAATCATCCCTACCATCCCAAACTATACCTTCATTACGGAAACCTTCGCAATTTATTGTGCGGTTAATGCTTTTTGCCAATTTTCCGCTTATCGTAAATATCTGAATGATCAATTTAATGTCCTCGCAGTTGCGATTATTCTCAAAAAAGAATTTGGTGATTGTTGTAAATGGATTAGGATAGTTTAATACCATGTTCAAAGCAAGATCCTCATCTTTTGCAACCACAAAATCAGTACTAATGCTAGATGAATTATTTTGAACGTCCCATATCTTAAATGAAAGCGTGTGATTTCCTTCGGGAATTTCCTTTAATTGATATTTTACCTTACCGGTTTGGTAACTATTCAAGTTTGATTCGTAAAACTCGTTAAGCACGTAAGGTTTGTTTGTATTCTCGTCTAACACCGCTGTAATATCATGTCCAAATCCTGTACCAACTGTATTAATTCCTGTTGAGTCAGAAACTTCTGCCATTAAAATAGGATCCTGATCGGTAACACCGCCGCTTACAAATGTTTTACTGTTCAAATATAATTTCACTTGTGGCCCCTCGGTGTCAACTGCGGCGTTCGGACTTAAACCACCAACTCTCACGCTGTCGTAATTTCCATTTGCATCGGTGTAACCGTCGGTTGCATAATAACTGAATTTGGCTTTTCCGTAATTGAATGATACATCTTTTGGCACTATGAATGAGAAGGTGAAATCGCCATTCTTAACTTCTACTTTTCCTTTGTAAATAATATTTTGTTGCGATTGAAATTGGAAGGGAGTTAAGGTGCCCGGAGTTGTTGAAGAGGCAGGATCATTTAATTGGCAAGTGATAAGTTCGCTTTTATCATAGATCATCGGATAAACCAAACCATTGAATGCTGTGAATTTATTTCCTAAAGTATCACCCACATAACCTTTAATGGTAACTTTTGAAAGACCTTTGATAGTGTCTGCCACGCTCACATTTATTGGATTACCATTGATATGAGTGGTATAAACTTTTTGTTTTGGATATGCCAGTGTTAAAGCAGGATCACCTAATAAATGAAAATTAGAATAAAAGAAATACTGTTTTAAACTTGCTTTTGTTTGACGGATGATATCGCCGAGAGTTGGTAATCTATTAACGTTGTTTTCAATTACCTTTTTAAACACATAATCAAACAAGCGGTTATTCAAGGTTTCGTTGAAATTTGAAAATGCTAAACGGCAAGTAGTAAGCATGGCTATTGATCCACCTTTTGGGTTTAATAAACATAATTCACCGGCAGAAACACGATCGGGATCATCATACCTGCTGAATTCGCAGGTAGCAGTAATAAATAAGGGCAGATTATTAAAATTGCTCCAGGCATTTATACTGGCAATATCCACAACACGTTCAGCCGCTAATCCTACTTCACCTCCGTGCCCAGTATAGTTCATGATCAAACAACCTTTTTCCACTCTGTTATTGAAAGCAGCTTGCATGTCGGGATAACGTTTTCCTCCGGGAGTGGATAAGCCTTTATAGGCATCAATATAAACTTTATCAATGCTATATGCAGGCGATGCCGTTTTTACTTTACCGGCTAAATTATCGGCCTGACTCATGTGTAGGGCACCATCGCCATCATCGGCACAAAACATAATATGGTTGCGCCAATCGCCAAAGATCTGATTGTTTTGTGTGATAGAACAATTATCAGGTGATACAGTTGAGATACCTGTTTTGCGATAGTAGTTCTCAATTTT
>CAYYUS010000578.1:0-2511 GCA_964474925.1 uncultured Akkermansia sp.
AGGAACAGTGAAACATCATACAAAGAACATTACAGACGCAACGGTATTCATTAAATTTAAAGCTACAGATCAACCTGATGGGGATACTACGGTTTATGATGCAAAAATGAAAGTGAACGCAGATGGTTACTTTAAATTCAACGTTTATAAGGGTAAGTATTTTATTTACGGTTATGGGCACGATTACGGAATTCCGGCACCATATGTAGTTGTAGGAGGACAGGCGGTTAAAATGAGATCTAAAGAAACTACTTCAGTTACATTATACGTAACTGAGGGAGATTAACCCAATCGCTTACTAACTACCTTACAAACATTTCCAAACACTTGGCCCGGCGAGAATTTTCGCCATTCAAACTCATCCAATTCACCACCGCTTACAAAGTAATAATCAATATGAGCTCTTTGGAATTCTTTTAAAACGTGATCGCGAAAATTTAAGAATACGATCCAACCGCTTTCTCCATTATCTTCAAACCATTCTTCGTAATAGCTATCGTCGCTTGGATGATAATTCAAAACGTTCTCGCCAATGATGATAAATTTATTTACGCCTAAATAACCTAGCTCATCTACAATATCGCGCTTTAAATACATAACATCATTATTGATAGCGTCATTCCATTCGCCAATTAATTCAATGATGGCATAATTCTCGGTATAATCAACAAATAAAATTTTGATGTACATGGTCTCGCTTCCCATGTCGTCCCACTGCGGATGAATAAAATAATTGTAAATGGTATTGCTGTATTCGAACTCGCTATACTCGCGCGCATAAAAAGGCGAGTGGGGGTCTTCCGCCGCCACGTATAAATGTCGCCAATTATAAAATGGTTCTATGCTGTGCACACTGCAATTTTATAATGCAAATGTACCATTAAAATTAAAATCGCTTACTGATTTCAATTTAATTTCCTGAAAGGATATAGAGAAACAACTTACTTAAGCGCCGCAATGATCTTCTCGGCCAACTCAACACCAATACGTTCTTGCGCTTCGTTAGTTGCAGCACCAATGTGCGGTGTTAACGAGATCTTTGGATGTTTTAAGATAGAAGCACTTGGCTTAGGCTCATTTTCAAAAACGTCTAAACACGCATGAGAAATTTTTCCACTATTCAATGCTTCAATTAGATCATCTTCATTAATAACACCACCACGTGCGGCATTTATTAATATCACACCGTTTTTCATAGAAGCAATTTCATTTTTACCAATGAGTTTACCACCCGGAACATGAAAGCTAATGAAATCACTATTTTGTAAAACCTTTTCTAAAGTAACAGGATTGATCTTTACTTTCACTGGGCTTGCGCCTTCAATTTCAATATCAATTATTGCTTCAGTAACAAAAGGATCAAAAGCCAATACTTTCATTCCTAAACCTAAGGCCATTTTTGCTGCATACTGTCCAATTCTTCCAAAACCAACTATTCCAATAGTTTTTCCACGAAGCTCAACACCTTTAGCGTATTTCTTTTTGAGGTCGTCAAATTTTTCTTCACCATTTACCGGCATCTGGCGATTGCTATCGTATAAAAAACGAACGGCATTAAATAAATGTGCAAAAACCAATTCAGCAACCGAGTTTGAAGAAGCTGCAGGTGTATTGATCACATTAATTCCTTTACCACGCGCATAGTCCACATCAATATTATCCATTCCAACACCACCGCGTCCAATTACTTTTAAACCCGGACAAGCATCAATAACATCTTTGCGAACTTTTGTTGCGCTGCGAACAGTAAGAGCAATATAACCCTTATCATTCAATTCTTTCGCTAAATTTTCTTGTGCTACTTTTTCAGTTACAACGGTAAAACCCGCTTTTTCTAAAAGTTCTTTTCCTACTGCATCAATGCCATCATTGGCTAATATTTTTTTACTCATAATTGTTGTACTAGTTTTCTAAGGCACTAATTTCACGAATTAACACTAATCTAATTGTCTACACACAGATTGGTGAAATTAGTGTAATTCGTGGCTAAAATTGGGTTAAGCAAATTTCTTTTCAAATTCTTTCATGGCATCTACTAAAGCATTTACGCTTTCTAATGGTAATGCATTATATAAAGAAGCACGGTATCCACCAACATCACGGTGACCTTTTATACCACTTAAATTATATGTCTTTGCCATTTTATCAAATTCAGCTTCGTACTCAGGTTTAGTTGGTAAAAAGCAAACGTTCATAAAACTACGATCTTCTTTTGCAACGGTTCCTACAAAACATGAATTACGATCGATCTCGTTATACAAGGCATCTGCTTTTTGTTGATTTACTTTTTCTATCCAAGCAATTCCACCATTTTGTTTTAACCAACGTAATGTAAGCATACTTACATATACAGGAAATACAGGAGGTGTGTTATACATGCTTTCTCCTTTGATGTGAACGTTGTAATCTAACATCGATAACATTTTACGTCCGTTCTTTCCAAGAATATCTTTTTTTACCATTACCATGGTGCTTCCGGCAGGACCCATATTTTTTTGTGCACCGGCATAG
>CAYYUS010000579.1:0-2508 GCA_964474925.1 uncultured Akkermansia sp.
CGTTGTGTTTGAAAAAATAAAACAGAAAATAAATAGCAAGGCTCCAAAATACAACCGACACATTTAAATACATGATCACCTTGAATTTATTCTTATAAAAACGTTCAGCTATAAATGCACCAATAGCTATTCCCGGAAAAATTGGGGTAATAAATGCTAGTCCCACCAAACCAAATCGCTTTTTTATTTTAATGATCCTACGATTTCCCTTTGTAAATATTTTTTTTGCCGACACCCGATTCTTACGATTTTTATACCCATCCCACCATTTTAATAAAGCCGAACTAAAAAAAGTAAATACCACATTCGAAAAACACCCCGAAATAACAGTCACTAAAAACACCTTTAAAAAGTTGAATTTAAAAAGGATGATGGCGCTTGGAACGCCTAATTTTCCGAAGAAAAAAACGCAAGAGATGAATACTGTAAATATCTTTAAAATATCGGCCATTTAGCAAACTTAAAAGTAGTCTTTTATTTCCTTATTTATCAATGGTTTATGCATTTAAAAACAAGGTTAATAAATTGGTTTAGATGAAATAAAATTACTAAATTTACGCCCCAGCTAACAACACAAAAAACACAAATTATGTCAACAGAAACAGTTAAGGCAAAATCGCACCCTGAGAGTATGTTTGAGGCCGTTTTGGCGCGCCTAGATAAAGCAGCCAAATTAATGAATTTAAGTGAAGATGTTTTACAGGTATTACGTAACCCGAGTAAGCAGGTTAAAGTAAGTTTACCTATTATGATGGACAGCGGAAAGATCCAAGTTTTTGAAGGATACCGTACTGTTCACTCTACACATTTAGGTCCTAGCAAAGGCGGAATTCGTTACGCTATGGATGTGAACGCCGATGAAGTAATGGCGCTTGCAGCTTGGATGAGTTTTAAATGCGCTGTTGCAAACTTACCTTACGGTGGTGCAAAAGGCGGTATTAAATGTGATCCTCGTGCAATGAGTGTTGGCGAATTAGAAAGATTAAGTCGCGCTTATGCAAAATCAATGAAAGATGTATTTGGCGTTAATAAAGATATTCCCGCTCCGGATATGGGAACAAGCGGAAGAGAAATGGCTTGGATAGTTGACGAGTTCAACAAAATTACCGGCGAAGATAGTCCAGGTGTAATTACCGGAAAACCTGTTTCAATTGGCGGATCGTTAGGACGTGATGCTGCAACAGGACGCGGTGTAATGGTAAATACATTATGCGCGTTGAAAAAAATGAATTTAAAACCGAGTGAAGTTACAGCAGTAGTTCAAGGTTTTGGAAATGTAGGTTCTCATTCTGCTCGTTTATTGGCCGAAAAAGGAATTAAAATTGTAGGTATTGGTGATCATACTGCTTCATTTTATAACGAAAAAGGAATTGATATTGCTGCAGCTATTGATTTTGCTGCAAAAAATAACAGAGTATTAAAAGGCTTTAAAGGTGCTACCGAAATTCCTTCCGATCAATTATTGATCAGCAAGTGTGACGTGCTTATTCCTGCAGCTTTGCAAAATGTAATTACCGAAGATAACGCCGGAAAGATCCAGGCCAAGTTAATTGTAGAAGGTGCAAACGGACCAACTACTCCTGAAGCTGATCCTATCTTAAACGATAAAAAAATTATTTGTGTTCCGGATATTTTGGCCAATAGCGGTGGTGTTACCGTAAGTTATTTTGAGTGGGTTCAAAATAAAGCAGGTTATTATTGGACAGAAGAAGAGGTTAATACCAAGCATGATCTTAAAATGGAGATCGCTTTTGAACAAGTTTGGAATAACACAGCTCAGTATAAAACTAGCATGCGTATTGGAGCCTATGTTACTGCTTTACAGCGTATTGAACAAGGTGTAAAGCTAAAAGGAGCTTATTAATAAGCCTTTTTAGTGATGTTAATTTAAAAGGTATTTGTTAAAAACTAAAAACGAATACCTTTTATTTTTCGTATAAATTCTTAATTTTGTTTAACTAACTAACCATTTGGCAACATTAATTATAGTATTGCTTATCCTTGGGGCCTATTTATTAGGTTCTATTCCAACGGCAGTGTGGATAGGCAAAGCATTTTACGGCATCGATGTTCGTGAATTTGGAAGCGGTAACGCCGGAGCAACCAATACTTTTAGGGTTTTAGGCAAAAAAGCCGGTTTTCCTGTTTTAATTATCGATGTTTTAAAAGGGTCTTTAGCTGTTGCTTTAGCTTTTCTTAGTTCAATTCCTTTTGAACGCCCTGACTTTGTGGACCTTCAACTAGCACTTGGCGTTGCTGTATTAATAGGACATATATTTCCTGTTTTTGCAGGTTTTAGAGGTGGTAAAGGTGTAGCAACCATTTTGGGCGTTGTACTTTGCATTTTACCTCTTACTTGTTGTGTTGGCCTATTAGTTTTCTTTACGGTTCTTTTAGCTACACGTTATGTATCGTTAAGCTCGATGATGGCCGGAATTGCTTTTCCTTTTATTCTTCATTTTATCATGCACAACGAAGATGTGGTATTAACTATTTTTTCAATCACCG
>CAYYUS010000580.1:0-2504 GCA_964474925.1 uncultured Akkermansia sp.
ATGCTGTATAATGTTGCACCACTTTCGCCAACGGTGTAAGAACCAAATTCTGTAAAAATATTTGGTTCCGGGATTTCATTCTCCACACAAAATAATTTTATTTGTGAGATGATCTCTTCCACCATGTATTCGTAATCGTATTCAAAACCTAACGATGTACGAATTGGCATTCCTCCACCAATGTTCAATGAATCTAAACCCGGACAGATCTCACGTAAGCTTTTATAAATGCTTAAACACTTGGTTAATTCTGTCCAATAATAAATGGTATCCTTAATTCCTGTATTGATAAAGAAGTGCAGTAATTTTAAATTGAATTTTGGATTGCCTTGAATTCTTTCTTTGTAAAAATCTAATATCTGCGAATCTCTAATTCCTAAACGTGATGTGTAAAATGTGAACGATGGTTCTTCTTCGGTACTAATGCGAATTCCAATATCCACTTTATCAACCTTTGCGTATTTTTTATAATAGTCGATCTCATCTAAGTGATCCAATACAGGTATCACATTAAATCCATCATTAATTAATTCGCAGATGTTCTGTTTGTAATTGCTACGCTTATACCCATTACAAATAATATACGTATCTTTGTTTAAGGTCTTTTTTTGAAATTGTTCTTTAATAATATTGATGTCAAACGCCGATGAAGTTTCAATATGACACTCATTTTTTAGCACTTCATCAAGCACAAAACTAAAGTGTGAGCTTTTAGTGCAATAGCAGTAAAAGTATTTGCCTTTATAGTCCGATTTGGCCATGGCCACATTGAACATTCGTTTCGCCTTTTGGATCTGCGACGAAATTTTAGGTAAATAACTGATCCTCAAAGGAGTGCCGTACTGTTTGATGATATCCATTAAGGGTATATCATTAAAGTACAATTGATCGTCTTTAACCTCAAATCCCTCTTGCGGGAAATTGAAGGTTTGATGGATCAGGTTTGAATATGTATTATCTGTGGCCATAAATGTAATTGAGTTGCATTGGCAGTTTTCAACTTAAGTAAGTTAATTACTTGCCGCAAAAGTACTAATTATTTGTTAATTTAATATGAAGAGTATGATAAAACCCATTCGAATAGTGGAAGTTAAAAGCGAGATCGGGGCCGGAACACGTGGTTCCAGTATGGGAATTGATGCTATTAAGATAGCAGCACTTGACTTTGGAAGTCCCTTTTTTAAGAAGTTTAAAGCAACCGAGATACCTACTGAAAATCACTTACTTCTGGAACCGGTTGTTCACGATTACGCCAAGCGTATAAAAGGTATTTATTCGCTTAACGAGCGTATAGCCAAGGAGATACAAAAAACATTAAAGCGCGAAGAGATCCCTATCGTATTAGCCGGCGATCATAGTTCGGCGCTTGGAACCATAAGCGGGATAAGAATGGCATACCCCGAAAAGCGCCTCGGCGTGATTTGGATCGATGCGCATGCTGATATGCACAGTCCTTACACCACCCCAAGTGGCAATATGCACGGAATGCCAATTGCAGGGATCTTGGGTGAAGATAACAAAGAAAGACAGCAGAATAAACCCGATGATGAGACCATCGAATACTGGGAAAAACTAAAGAACTTGGGAGGTATTATGCCTAAGATCCAATATAACGATTTGGTATTCATAGCCCTTCGTGATTTTGAGCCGCCTGAAGAAGCCTTGATCAAGAACAATAAAGTACGTGTGTTTACCCTACCCGAGATACGCAAAAAGGCAGTTGAACGCATAGCAATTGAAGCTTTGAACTACCTCGATCATTGCGATCTGATCTACGTGAGTTTTGATGTAGATAGCATGGATAGCCGTATCAGTAGTGGTACCGGAACACCAGTTCCAAATGGAATTACCGAAAAAGAAGCGGGCAACCTTATTTACTACATCATGCGAAGTAAGAAGATATGTTGCTTTGAGATGGTAGAGATCAACCCTACTTTAGATAGAGAGAACTTAATGGCGGAGAACGCATTTGAGATACTTCAAAAAGCAACCAACCAACTAAGCCACGATTTCTAATAAGTGTTTGTCCGAAAAGTTCATTTTCTTCGTTATGCTCGCTAAGAAAATGCTCATTTACAAAAAAGTAAACTCCGCTTTTCTTAGCATCGCATGCCTCGAAACTGAACTTTTCGATCCAAACACTATTCAACTATTACTTTCTTTAAAACCTGTTGTTTATTGCTTAACGTGATATTCAAAAGGTAAATTCCCTTGCTTAAATTTTCGCAATTCACTTTATTTTCCGCAAAGTTCAATTGTATTTCTCTTCCCAATATATCGGTGGCGGAAACAGTTTTAATTTCTTGCGATGTAGAAATAATGAATGAACCTGATGTTGGATTTGGATGAATGGAGATGTTTTTTTCATCACTCAATTCATTTATTCCTGATGTACTGCAATTCAATTTATTAATGTAATCCCACAAAATATCATCAAATACAGAAGCTGCTGCTGTTGAAGGTCCTGCGCTATTTCCTTGTCGTATCACCACTAATTTTTGACT
>CAYYUS010000581.1:0-2501 GCA_964474925.1 uncultured Akkermansia sp.
TAATGATTTACGATGAATAGGTCGCTCCTACGGAGCTCTATTAATATAAATACGTTTTTCTAATGATAGTTGGCTCCTACGGAGCCGTATTGAACACGAAAAATTTCTGATAAATTATTTATAGATCTCTTTCTTTGCAGCCAACAACGTATTCTTCAATAGCGAAGCAATGGTCATTGGTCCTACTCCACCGGGAACTGGAGTTATAAAAGAACATTTAGGAGCCACTTCATCAAACTTTACATCACCCTTTAATTTAAAACCACTTTTAGTTTCGGTGCTTGTTACGCGAGTTGTACCAACATCAATTACCACAGCGCCTTGTTTGATCATATCTGCAGTTAAAAATTCAGGTTTACCTAAAGCACAAATAACAATATCAGCTTGTTTAGTAAAAGAGGCAATATCTTTTGTTTTGCTATGGCAAATAGTAACGGTACAATTGGCAAAGGCATTGTTTTTTGCCATTAAAATGCTCATGGGCGAACCAACAATATTACTGCGACCAATAACCACGCAATGTTTTCCAGCAGTTTCAATTTTGTAGCGTTTAATGAGCTCAACAATTCCGTTTGGTGTTGCGCTTATATAGGAAGGTAAACTCAAAACCATTTTACCAACGTTAACCGGATGAAATCCATCTACATCTTTTGCAGGATCAACCGCTTCAATTACTTTTTGCTCATCAATATGTTTTGGTAAAGGCATTTGAACAATATAACCGTCAATATCCTTATCAGCATTTAATTTATTTACGGTAGCCAAAAGTTCGGCTTCACTAACATCGTTGGTGTGACGGATCAATGTTGACTTAAACCCAACATTCTCACAAGCTTTTATTTTAGAGGCCACGTAAGTTTCACTCCCGCCATCATTTCCTACAAGCACAGCCGCCAAATGCGGTTGCTTTCCTCCTTTAGAAACAATTGCTTTTACTTCCGCAGCAATTTCCTCCTGTAATTGCAATGATATTTTTTTTCCGTCAATTAATTCCACGTTCTCTTATTCATAATTATTTCCCTGGCATCTTAGGCATATTCCGCATCATCTTTGCCATGGCATTTTTATCATTCATCATGCGCATCATTTTGCGGGTCTCTTCAAACTGCTTTAGTAATTTATTTACTTCAGTAATGCCTTGTCCGCTACCCTTTGCAATACGTAATTTACGAGCTCCGTTCAATAATTCAGGCTTCAATCGTTCTTGTGGTGTCATCGAAGAAATGATTGCTTCAATTCCTTTAAAGGCGTCATCATTAATATCAACATCCTTAATTGCTTTTCCAACGCCAGGTATCATTCCCACCAGATCTTTTAGGTTACCCATTTTTTTGATTTGCTGTAATTGTGCAATAAAATCGTTGAAGTCGAATTTATTTGTGGCAATTTTTTTAGAAAGTTTGCGTGCTTCTTCTTCGTTAAATTGTTCTTGCGCGCGTTCAACTAAAGTTACAACGTCGCCCATTCCCAAAATACGGTCGGCCATACGCTCCGGATAAAATACATCCAGCGCATCCATCTTCTCACCTGTACCAACAAATTTGATAGGTTTATTTACAATGCTTTTAATTGATAAGGCAGCACCACCGCGTGTATCACCATCTAATTTTGTAAGAATAACACCACTAAAATCCAAACGATCGTTAAATGCTTTAGCAGTATTAACAGCATCTTGTCCTGTCATACTATCCACCACAAATAAAATTTCGTTCGGCTTGATCGCTTTTTTCAAATTAGCGATCTCGGTCATCATGGTTTCATCAACTGCTAAACGACCGGCAGTATCTATCAATACAACAGAGTTGCCATTTTCTTTAGCTTGCTTTAAAGCAGCCTCAGCAATTTTGATGGGATCCTTTTCTTCTTTATTACTAAAAACATCTACTTCAATTTGCGCACCTAACACATGCAATTGATCAATAGCGGCAGGACGGTAAACGTCGCACGCTACCATCAAAGGATTTTTTCCCTTTTTGGTTTTTAAATAATTAGCTAGCTTACCTGTAAATGTTGTTTTACCCGAACCTTGTAAACCGCTCATTAAAATAATGGTTGGATTTCCGGCTAAGTAAATATCTTCTTTAACTCCTCCCATTAATTGCACTAATTCATCATGTGCAATTTTGATCATGAGTTGACCTGGCGAAACAGCTGTGAGCACATTTTGGCCCATGGCTTTTTCTTTAACGGTATCGGTAAATGTTTTTGCTACTTTGTAATTAACGTCGGCATCCAATAAAGCCTTACGAACTTCTTTAAGGGTTTCGGCAACGTTTATTTCGTTAATTTTTCCCTGCCCTTTTAATATCTTAAAGGCTCTATCTAACTTATCACTTAAACTATCGAACATATCAATGAATTGGGTCTACAAAGATAAAAAATTGATTGAATTAATGGTATCTAAAAAGTACATTTACAATATGAATGCTTTTAACATCCAATGTATGAAACAGACCCTTTCTCTGGCCCAAAAAGGCTTAGGTTTTGTTTCGCCAAATCCA
>CAYYUS010000582.1:0-2490 GCA_964474925.1 uncultured Akkermansia sp.
GTAATTCATCTTCTAAAAAATCAAAGTAGGGCGAGTTTTTATACGCGCTGGTAATGGAGCGCCAATGTTGTTTTTGCCAATCTTCGGCGTAACTTATTTCAATGTCTTTTACAGGCGCATGTTCAGCAAATTTTTTTACCGGTATACATAAACTTAATTCTCCATTAGCGCTTAAGATCTTTGTGCGGTTGCGGTAACTTTGTTTTTGGTAATGTTCGTGTAGGTCGATGCAAATTGAATCAGCATTCAAAACATAATACAGGTATTGTATATTGGGCCAATAGGCGCTGCCCAAAACTATTTTCATTGTTTATCTTTACTTGTGCTACGTAGGTCAATTGACCGAAGTAGTATGAACTAAAACTCCCAACACTTTTCCTTTAATATAACTCTTGGGTAAAAATCCCCATTGGCGGCTATCAATGGCATTATCGCGGTTATCGCCCATCACAAAATAATAATCTTGTTTTACTTTGTAATGTTTGGTGAGTTCATCATTAATAAAAATAGAATCGTTCTTTATCTCTAATTTATTTTTTTCGTAAGAGCTTATTATTTTGCTGTACAGTTTAATGCTTACAGTGTCCAAATTCAACGTATCATTCTTTTTGGGCACATATAATTTTCCAAAATTATCGGCATTCCACGAATACAAACGCGAGTAGGGGAAAGCGCGCTCATCGTATATATCCGCTTTTTCGGTACGCATTTCCATGTTCTTTACAAAATACAAACGCTTTACACTATCGGCTTGCGAATTGGTTAATGAGTAAGCGTATTTCCCTTTTTTAGAAATAGAACCGCCTTCGTATAATTTATAACGTGCTTTGGTAAGTGAATCAATTTTTGCTGTATCGGTATCTAAAATATAATTGAATTTAATGCTGAGCGGATCATCAAAAATGCGATCATTGGTAAAAATGGTCTTATTCATGATCATTACCGTATCTCCGGGCTCGGCCACTAAGCGCTGCATAAAAAATGCTTTTTTCTCGCCACTGTCCTTTGCCGGAAATTCAAAATACAAAACGTCTTCTTTTTCGTAAGTCCACACCAATTTATTTACAAATACAATATCGCCCTTATGAATGCTATCGGCCATATCGGCGCTGTTTACCACGCAAAACTCAAATACAAATACCTTCAGAATAAAAAACGTGAACAAGGCAATGATGCCGTTTACGAACCAGGTAAATTGTTTTAAGTATAGAAAAATTTTATTTAACACCTTTGGCTTTTGGTTTCATCTTTTCTTTACGTAAACGGTTCCATCTGGTTGCACCCCAAATGGCGAAAATTGTTACCAAAAATGGTATTTTAATTGAATGTAGTTTACCATCATCTACATAGCACAGGAATCTATCCCAGCGATATTTGCCCTCTTTACTGTTTTTAAAGAGTCCTTTAACAAAACTTGCTCCACTTATTTGGTTCTTCTCCGAATATTTAATGCTTAACCACACAAAAAACGGTGAGCCTACAATATGATCAAATGGTACTAATCCCCAACTTCTGCTATCCGCGCTATTATGACGGTTATCTCCCATCATAAAATAATAATCTTGTTTAAAGGTATAAGAGGTGATAGGTTTTCCATCGTACAATACATCTTTTCCTTTTACTTCTACCTGATGAATGCCATCATCGTAAGTATTCATTGCTTTTTCGTACAAACAAACGTTGTGCGTATCAATAGGAACAGTTAAACCTGCTTTTGGTATCACAAGCGGACCAAAATTATCATTGTTCCAACCAAAGGCCGATCGATGAGGGAAAACGCGAGCATCGTATTCGCCTTTTGGCTCTACATATTTTTTTACCGATAATACTCCCGGCATTTGTCTTACTTTATCAGCAACATCCGCAGGCATATTTAAATAATAGGTGGTGGTATCTCCATTGCGTATCAATTCTCTGCGCACAGCCTCATCCGCGTAAATATCTAATTCGTCAAGTAATTGCTGATTAGTTAAAGTTGGAAATCCTCCTTCTTTACTTTGAGTGATCTCGCCAAACAACGAATTGTTGGTTGCTACATAATAATAATGCTGCGCTTTTTCGGGCGTTGCTTGTTTTACATTGTTAATATGAACTTCACCATCTCGCACTTCAAATTTATCGCCTGCAATAGCCACACAGCGTTTTACATAATGCTCGCGCTTATCCACTGGTCTTGCTACTATCTTTCCAACTTTTGCTTCGCCTAATGGATTGCTATCATCATTCAAATAATTACGCGCCATCATCATGTAATAAGCATCTGTTTTACTCGAATCGTATTGCAGACCTTTCATTTTCATGTCATCCGCAAGATCGCGTACTACTTGATAATAACTTCTATCCTGAAAATTCAATAATACAGTATCTCCATCAGGATAATTAAAAACAACAATATCATTGTTCTCTACATGTCCAAACCCCGGCAAACGGAAATACGGAAGTTTTAACCACTCTAAATACGATTTTGTATTTGCTAAGGGAATGGTATGA
>CAYYUS010000583.1:0-2479 GCA_964474925.1 uncultured Akkermansia sp.
GCACGCATTAACGCTCTGTCTAAAATATCCGCTCTATTTGTTGCTGCTAAAATAATTACACCGCTGTTGGTTCCAAAACCATCCATCTCAGTTAATAATTGATTCAACGTATTCTCACGCTCATCGTTTGATCCTGCCGAAATACTTTTTCCGCGCGCACGACCAATAGCATCTATCTCGTCAATAAAAATGATACACGGTGCTTTTTCCTTTGCGTTACGAAAAAGATCACGCACACGCGATGCACCAACTCCAACGAACATCTCCACAAAATCAGAACCTGATAAAGAGAAGAACGGAACTTTTGCTTCACCGGCAACTGCTTTTGCCAATAGAGTTTTGCCGGTTCCCGGAGGACCAACAAGTAAAGCACCTTTAGGGATCTTAGCGCCGAGGTCAGTATATTTTTTTGGATTCTTTAAAAAATCAACTATCTCCATCACCTCTAATTTTGCGCCATCTAATCCTGCAACATCATTAAATGTAATGTTCACATTTGTATCTTTGTCAAATAATACCGCGCGTGATTTTCCGATCGAAAATATTTGCCCCGGTCCGCCACTTCCTCCGCCGCCACCCATTCTGCGCATCATAAATACCCACAGAGCGATCATGATCACAATTGGTAATATCCATGAGATACTTTCGCTCCAGCTAGATTCCTCAGAGCTGCGAGCATACACTTGCTTTTCTTTTTGGATCCCTGCATCGTTTTGAATTTTCTCTACACGTAATAAAAAATTATCTACCGATGGGATACTAACTGTAAAGTGCGGGCCATGAAATGTTTTATCAGGGAAAATTGATTTGCCGGTACTTTTATCCTTGTATCTATCGCAAGTTGCTAAACTATCAGGATTGATAGAGATCTTTGCAATGCTTTTGTTTACGATATTAATATCCACCACATCACCTTTTGCAAGCATCTCTTGCTCAAATACAGGTAATGGAATTTCTTTTATACGTGGACTAAATCCGGTTCCATAGAAGGTGATGAAAAGTAAAACCACAATTACAACGCCGTAGATCCAGTAAAAATTATTACCGCCTTTGTTTCCTTGTCCACCAAATGGTGAATTTTGCTTTCCAAATTTTTCTTTCATGCGTTCGAATTGTTTCTTACGCTCTTCTTCGTTTGAAAGTTTATGATTTGGATCCTTTTGTTCTTCCTTATTTTCTTCGTTACTCATTTTCAGTTTTAATTAATTGTTCTGATCTCTGCATCTCCCCACAATCCTTCAATATTATAATACTCGCGTGTTTCTTTTAAGAATACATGCACCACAATATTTATATAATCAATAAGTATCCACTCGCCGTTTTGTTGCCCTTCTGAATGGTAAGGCCTTTCGCCGGTTTGTTTCAATACTATTTCCTCCACGCTATCCGCGATCGCGTTTACGTGCGTTCCACTATCTGCATCACATATCACAAAAAAATCCGCGATCCTATTCTCTATATCTTGAAGGTCAAGCACGGTGATGTTCTTTGCTTTTTTTTCTTGCATTCCATCAACGATAGAATCTAGTAAGCCATTTGTTTCTTTGGAGGTTGTAACCTTAACTCTTTTTTTGGCGGTCTTTTTCTTTTCGGAATTTACAATGGCATTTGCTTTCTTCTCATCCTTTTCCTTTTCAGAAGCTTTTGATCTAACTGGAACTTTTTTGCCTTTTGATGAAGTTGATCGTTTTGCAACAGGTTTTTTTGCCTTTCCTTTTGCAAGAGAAGTTACTTTTTTCTTAGGGGCTTTTTTTGTAGCTGCTTTCTTTGCAGCTTTTTTTACAGGTTTTGCTTTTTTCTTAGCCATAAATCTATTCGACGGGTACTTTGTTGTCTTAAATTTTTATTACGTTTACATTAAAGAACAAATTTAATCTTTTTGGGTTAATGGAAACATTATTTGTTGGGCAAAATGCTATTTTTCTACCTGAAGTAGAGAGTACCAATTCTTATGCCACAGCGCTGTTAAAGAACGTTAACCTTGCCGAAGGAACCGTAGTATACAGCACCAATCAAACAAAAGGGAGAGGTCAGCGGGGCAACAGCTGGATAAGCGGACCAGGGCTTAACCTGGCGGTTTCGTATGTTTTAAAACCAACATTTTTGAGTATTGATAAGTTGCATTTTATGTACATCATTTCTGCATTGGCTGTGCATGACTTAATGGCTGAAATGCTGGACAGTAGCCAATTTGACATAAAAATAAAATGGCCTAATGACATCTTAGTGAACTCAAAGAAAATAGCAGGTATTCTTAACGAGAACTGTTTACATAACTCTCTTGCAAACGCCTCTGTTATTGGAATAGGCATAAACATTGCTCAAGAGGATTTTAAGGGCTTAGAAAGTGCTACTTCATTAAAACTACTTAGTTCAAAACAGCATGATCCAAATGCTGTTTTGAACGCATTGAGCAAACATTTAGAGAATTATTATTTAAAACTAAAAGGCCAACATTACGATGTTCTTTTAAATAATT
>CAYYUS010000584.1:0-2475 GCA_964474925.1 uncultured Akkermansia sp.
CTTTTAATTTTTGTAAACACGCACGTGTATTATTTTCGGCACCATTATGCTTTTTAATACTTACCCAACCTTCGGCACCTAATGCAATTTCACTACTCACCTTCATGGCATTTTTATTCTCAATAAAATGCACATATTGAACCCCAAAACAATCGCAACTGCGCAATACCGCACTGGCGTTATGGGCCTGATAAAGGTCTTCCACCACTATTTGCAGGTGGTTTATACGCTGCGCCATCACCTCATCAAAGCGTTCTTTGCGCCTGGGGCTAATAAATTCTGTTAAATATGATATAAGTCTTTTTTTCTCCTCTATTGTTTTCATATATTTGATACGCAAACGTGAATTTAAGGAGAATTATAATTGTAAGTAACGTATTGGTGTGTTTTGTATTAAACAACCTTTTGTTCACTTATTCAACCATAAAGGAAGAAAAAGTAGAAGTAGTTTGCATGGCCGAAGATGAAGGCTGTTGTTCGGAAGACGCTAATGAGGAAATGTGTTGCAGCAAAGAGAATTGTTGCGCTAACGTACCTGTTCAAAGCACTCACCTCAATTTTTCAGTGATCATGGGTGCCGAAGAAAAAAATGACGCGTTTGTTTCTTCTGCTTCCTTCAATACATTTCAATTACATAATTTAAGATCTGCCGCAGAATTATCTGAAGGCTATTTAAATTCGTTGATCAAGCCACCATCCATATCCTAATACTTTCGTTCCTAATTGCCTCCGAAGCAATTAGTGTATTTAGGAAAAACAAAACATTAATTAATTTTAAATTTATACCAAATGAAAAATATTTTATTGGCACTAGTATGCCTTCTAACATTCAGTTTTAAGAATTATGGCGATGATCGTCCAAAATGTTGTACCGACAAATGCTCTAAAGAGTGCATTGAAATGTGCAAAAAGAACAAATGCACCGATAAGGATTGCTGCAAAGATTGCGCAACTAAAGGCTGCAAAGGTGCGGCTTGCAAAAGTGCAAACGCTGCATGTTGTGCAACAGCAGATGAGTGCGCAAAAAAATGTGCTGAAAAGAAATGTACCCCAACTTGTAAAGTAGGTGATACAAAAACTGCCGGTGCTTGTTGCAAAGACCATAAATAGTTGGTTTAGAACTACCATATCTTGAAGAAAAAGGGCCTTTTTAAGGCCCTTTTTTGTTATCTTTAGGGTATGAAAAAAAGAGAGTTTAAAGATTTGAATATCCATGAACAAAGATTGGCTCGACTTTTTCGATTAATGCGTATTGCAAAAATGCTACGCTCTGCTAGAATTAAAATTACACCGCAGTCACAAAGCTAATATGGATGTCCTTGATGACGAAATAATCGATCTTTTTAAAGCACTGAATGATCATTCTGTCAAATACATTCTTGTAGGTGGATTTGCTACTATACTAAATGGGGGTTCCCGCTTTACCGAAGACGTTGACATTTGGATTGAAAACTCTGTCGAAAACAGAAAGAATCTTAATCGAGCTTTGATGCAAACCGGTTTACCTAATATGCCACAAATTGAAACGATTGACTTTGTTGCCGGTTGGTCTAGTATTACTCTTTCCTCAGGGTTTATGCTCGATATAATGACTTCCCTTAAGGGTTTTAAAGAAGAGAATTTTAGCGAATGTCATAAATTAGCAAATGAGGCATTAATAGGGAATGTTCCGATTAAATTTCTTCACATCAATCAATTGATAGCAGAAAAAAAAGCAACCAATAGATTCAAAGATCTTGCGGATATTGAGGAACTTGAAAAGATCAAGAAACAAAAAGGATTATGAAAACAAAAAAATTAGATATAGCCTTACAAGGTGGTGGCGCTCACGGTGCTTATTCGTGGGGAGTTCTCGATCGCTTATTGGATGACGATCGAATAGAGATCGATGGAATTTGCGGTACAAGTGCCGGAGCTATGAATGGTGTTTGTGCTATTTATGGTTTAAACAAAGGCGGAAAAAATCAAGCCAAACATTTGCTCGTAAAATTTTGGCATAAAGTTTCTGAGGCAGGAAAATCATCGCTTTTGCAACCATCCATGTTTGATAAAATGATGAGCAAGGGTAATATGGATTTTTCGCCGGGCTATAAATTTTTTAGTATGACCTCGGAAACAATGGCGCCTGCGCAATTCAATCCCTTAGGTTTAAATCCGCTCGAAAAGATATTGAATTCGTTGATCGACTTTGAAGAACTTCATCGTTTTAATCCTCCCAAATTATTTGTATGCGCTACAAATGTTTTAACCTGCGAGCCTCGCATTTTTGGTCCAAGCGAAATTTCGGCAAAATCAATTATGGCTTCTGCCTGTTTGCCTTATATGTATGCGGCCGTTGAAATTGACGGAGAATTTTATTGGGATGGCGGTTATATGGGAAATCCTCCTTTAGAGCCATTGATCAATAATACCGAAGATACAGATGATATTTTGTTGATTCAGATCAATCCCTTCAAAATTAAAACAGTTCCAAAA
>CAYYUS010000585.1:0-2469 GCA_964474925.1 uncultured Akkermansia sp.
AAAGCGACATAGCAAGTGCTTGTCATAGCAACTAAGTACCAACTATCCCCCAGTTATCCCCCAACTATCCTCCAGTGATCTATTATGTAAACTATGACATAGCGTTATGGTAAATTATTTCTGCACTCATTTGCACCAGAATGCACCCAAATGCACCGTTTTTAAAAGACTCATTTTTTTACAAGGTATAAAGCGGCGCAGTTGAAACACTTTTAAAGCAGAGTAATGCAAAGTGTACACATTGGGTGCAAACGAATCGCGTTTTTAAAATTTCGCTTTTTCTCGACCTAACTTTGTTTTGTGAAACGATCTTATTCGCGATACAGATCAGGAAGCCTTACCGGAAAGACTGCAGCTTTTTGGTGTGAAATTGAAGATTACAAATTAAGGAAGACGAACCCGTGAGAAGAGCAAAAGAATAAGAATACAGAGTGCAAACCCGTTCTTTTTGCGGTGTTCGCTTCAAATCCACCTACGCTAAAGCTTCGGTGGATAAATTAAAAACAATTAAAAATTAAAGAAATGGCACAACAAAAAGGAATATTAAAAATAAAAGGTAAGATAGATGATCTATCGTTTTACCAGTCGCAAGACGGACATATGGTGCGAATGAAAGGAGGAGTTGACGGCAAACGCATTGCCTCAGACGCATCTTTTGTTAGAACGCGGGAGAATATGGCGGAATTTGCGTCATCGGCAAATGCAGGAAAAACGGTGCGTGTAGCTCTTTTTTCATTGATCCAAAACGCTAAAGATAATCGCGTTTCGTCGCGCTTAATGAAAGTGATGAGCGAGATCAAGAATATGGATGCCACAAGCGCGCGTGGATTACGAAATGTAGGTGTAGCGGTTGCTTTACCGGCGGCCAAAGCTAAATTGAAAGGGTTTAATTTCAATAACCGTGCTTTATTGCAAAGCATTTTGTTTAATGCGTTTGCGGTAAATACAGCAACGGGCGTTATAAACATCCCGGGCTTGATACCTATTGATGAGATCGCTTATCCGCAAGGTGCTACACATGTAACTGTAAAAGGATGTTGGACACGCGTTGATTTTGCAACCGGTATTTCGCAGGTGTTTACAAGCAACGTGGTGAATTTACCAATTAACGCAACTTCTACAAACGTTACGCTTACCCCAACAGGTACACCAACCGGACCGGGAACCGATCTGTTTATATTGCAGATCGAATTTTTCCAAATGGTAAACAACGTGCAGTATGTATTAAAAAATGGTGCGCATAACGCCATGGCAATTGTTGAAGTAGCTTAAGCAAGTAAAAAGTTAAAAGTAAAAAGACAAAAGTAAAATTTTAAAAATGGAAAATATGAAATCAAGCGGAGACATGAGCGTTATTGAACGTTTACAAGCTCCAACTCCAAAGTTCTTTAAAAAACTACGAACCGCAGGTTTAATGCTGGCAGCAGCAGGTGGCGTATTGGTGGCAGCACCAATTGCATTGCCTGCACTGTTGGTAACAGTTGGCGGTTATTTACTAGTGGCAGGAAGTATTGCTACTGCAGTAAGCCAAGTGGCGGTAGAAGAACCCGAGATCAATAAAAAAAAAGACAGCGTGACAGGGAGTCCAGACTCGAGATCACGATAAACTTAACAATTAAAATTATAAAAGAAATGAAAACAGAAATGAAAACAGAAAATGTAAAAGTTACAGTTGAGCTAAACGCAAAAAACTTTAATAAGTATGGCGAATTGCTAAATGCCATTGAGGCCAGCGCAAAATTAACCAAAGCCGATGCAGGTCGCACATCCATAGGTGATGAAGATTCGCTGCACATTAACGCAAGTACTTGCGATATTCCAACCATGGAGGCCAATTATACAGGCCAACGCATTGGTAAAGGCGAAAGCGAAACCACGTTAGAACTTAACTTAAAAGGAAAAGTGTTTAATGATGAAACACAAGAGTTGCTAGATGTGATAGCAGCCGATGCTAAGCTTAAAAAGTTAGACCTTGGTAAAGATGAGGCGCAAGCTACTAAAGATTGGTTTCGTTTAAAAGCGGTTAAAAATACCGATAACGAATGTGCCAGCATAGAAAGTAATTATAACACTCGCAACATTAGCATTTAATGAACCACACGAATCATACTCATAATTTATTAATAGACACTGTTTGCGGAACGGCCCTTGCCGTGATACTGAACATAGGTTCGGAAGATGTGATAAAAACAGTTGTGCTTGCAGCACTTGGTGCTGTGGTAAGTTTTAGTGTATCGTGCCTTTTGAAATGGCTAATTAAAAAAAGGAAGCGCCCGTAAGCTCTTCCAAAAGAGAAACCCCGTAAGGTTTCAAAAAATGAACCGCCCCTTAAACAAGGGCGGTTTTTTTTGTTCTCATCCCCCTCAAGGAGGGGGTGGCATCCCGACGCTTCGGTCGGGATGACGGGGGAGGGTATTCATACTTGTTCTTTTGAAAAGAACCAAAATTTTATCTCTTTCTTTTTGTCTT
>CAYYUS010000586.1:0-2455 GCA_964474925.1 uncultured Akkermansia sp.
ATCAACTTTAGCAGCGTACACCGGATCTTTTTCTTTTAATTCAATTTGTAAAGTCTCAATGCCTTTTTCTTCAAGCTCCGCATTTAATTTTTCGCGAACTTCAATAGGTACATCTTCAAATTCATCAACGCCATAAAGTAAAGCGTCGATATATAATCCCGATCCACCTACTACAAATACTACTTGATGTTCTTTAAATAATTGATCGAGGAGGGGAATGGCTTCTTTTTCAAAATGCCCGGCACCAAACAGTTCGGTGATGTTCTTATTATTTATGAAATAATGTTTTACTTCTTGTAATTCACTTTCACTTGGTTTTGCTGTACCAATATTTAGCTCTTTGTAAAATTGCCGCGAATCGCCAGAGAGTATAACACTATTATAATGCTTGGCAAGATCAATACCTAGTTTTGTTTTTCCAACCGCCGTTGGTCCGGCAATAACAACAAGATATTTATTTTCAAGGGACAACTAAAACCTATTTTTTCTTGCCCTTACCGTTTCCTTTGCCATTTCCGTTCCCACCTTCGCCTTTATTGCCTTTGTCTTTTTTACCTTTGGCTTTTCCTTTTAATGCATGAAACTCAGGTGAGCCCGGTTTAATTCCCATTTCTTTAGCAATAACGCCCCAGCCTTTATCTTTGTTTACGGTGTACGATTGTGCAACTACATCCGGTTCTTTTTTGGTCATATTCGCAATTTGTAAGGTCATGTATGCATCAGCCGGCGACATTTTCATGTCTACAATTAGTTTATCAATTTTTGGTTCGCCAATATTGAATTCCACGGCTAGGTCCTTTTTAAAAAGCGGCAGATCCAACTTAGCTTTTACATTGATGTCATTTAAGCTGGCATCCAATTCTACATCTCCCGATTTTGCTTGTAGAGAAAAATTTTGCGCAGTGCTTAACATTACTGAGAATGTAATAAGCATGGTAGCGATCATTTTTATTTTCATGGCTTTAAATTTAAATTGTTAGTGTTAAGGTATGCTTTTGAAAATTATTTACAAAACATTACTGCTTTGTTCTTTTAGTTTTTCTAATTCATCTTTCATCAATACTACAAGTTTCTGCATATCAGCATCGTTGGCCTTTGATCCAATGGTATTGATCTCGCGTCCAATTTCTTGCGTGATGAAATTTAGTTTTCTTCCAATGGAGTTTTCTTTCATTGTAGATGTGAAATAATCCAAATGTTGTTTCAAACGCACTTTCTCTTCGTTGATGTCTAATTTCTCAATGTAATATATCAATTCTTGCTCAAAACGATTCGAATCTATTTTATCAAACCCAATTACTTCGCCTAAATTATTTTTAATGCGCTCTTTTATTTTCGCAAGTCTGTTCTTGTCTAATTCAATAATGCTGTTCAACGAACTTGAAATGACGCCAATTCGGGTTTTGAAGTCTGCTTCTATCGACTTTCCTTCTTGATCTCTGAATTTATTAAGGTCTTTTATAGCCTCACCTATACATCCCATGATCTCTTTCCAAACATTTTCATCTGCCTCCTTGCGCTCGTTCTTCATCACGTCGGGCATTTTTATCACCTCTTTAAAAAGATCGGTATTATTTTCTCCAAGAGCAGTTGCTAATTCTTTTAATTTAGTGTGATACGCTTTTGCTAAAGGAATATTAATTTCAATAGGCGTATCTTCTGCTTTGCTTTCTACATAAACACTTAGGTCAATTTTTCCTCGTTCTAATTGTTTGGTGAGTTCGTTTCTTAGGTCTAATTCGTAAGCTCTAAACATAGATGATAAACGCAAACTAATATCAGCACCTTTGCTATTCAACGAACGCACTTCAACGGTAATGGTTTTATCTTTAAATTCTTTGGTAAATTTTCCAAAGCCTGTCATTGATCTGATCATTTTTCTATTTTTGGTTTCAATGTTACTAAATACAATCCTACAATGATACACGCGCCCGCCAACATTTTTGTAAGGTCGAGTTTATCTTTGCCTAAAGATATAGCAAATAACGACGCTAAAAAAGGCTGCAAGTAAATGTACATGCTTACTACATTAGGACTCAATTGCTGCAATCCGTAAATATTGAGTAAATAGGCCAAAAATGTTGTCGCCACTACAACAAACGCTGTTGCAAAAATAGCGTGACCATCAAAAGCGGCCCAATTGGTGTGCAACATATCATAACCGCCAATTGGTAAAATATAAACACTGCCAATAAGGAACATCCATTTCATTACGGTAACTGTGCTGTATTTATTATATAAAGGCTTGCTAAATACTACAAAAACGGCCCAGGAAGCTGAGTTTATTAGTGTAAAAAGATCTCCAAGCATGGTGTCGCTACCCAATTCAAAATTACCTCTATAACGTAAAATAATATACGCGCCGGTGATCGCTAAAAACAAACCGCTTACTTTTGGTATGGTGATGCGTTCTTTTAAAACGATCAATGTAAAAACAAACACCATGATAGGATTT
>CAYYUS010000587.1:0-2450 GCA_964474925.1 uncultured Akkermansia sp.
TTCAGTATCAGTATTTTCGAAATCATCCCAACCTTACGTTCTCATTTCAGCCATCCTTTTTTTGATAGGATCACCAATTACCAAAAAAATGGAAAGCATCAAGATCAGGGGCAAACAAATTCCTGATTCTATTTCAGCCGCTCTTACTTTATTTACCATTGCAATGGTAGTGTTATTATTATTTAAAATGATAGTTCCACCACTTATTACTCAAGTAAATCTTTTATCTAATTTGAATTTTTACGATGTACTGCATAATATTCTGGCCCAGTTTCCCGGATTGGATAATACGCTCAAAAGTTTAGGAAGTGCAAATGATATCAAGATGGCACTTTCTACACAATTGGATTCTTTTCTTAATTTTTCGAATGTAAGTTGGGTGGTTAATAATCTCTTTAGTTATACAGGTACAATATTAGGTGGTACTTTATGTGTACTGTTCATCACTTTCTTCTTTTTAAAAGACGAACGCATACTAAAAGAAAGTATTTTAACTGTTACGCCAAGTACTTACGAGCATTCTATGCAAGACATTTTACACACGTCGAAAAAAATGTTGAGCAAATATTTTACAGGTTTATTTGTTGATATGCTCATCGTTGGAACATTGGCCGGTTCGCTAATGTGGATCATGGGAATTGATAACGCACTGATTATTGGATTTACCGCAGGGATACTAAACGTGGTGCCGTATATTGGATCGGTGATCACCATGATAGTTGCGGTTTTTTTAGGTGTGAGCGGTTGCATTGCACATGGCGAATACGCGCTTATTATGGGAACTATTACCAAAATTTTCTTTGGTTTGTTAAGCATCAATTTAATTGACGGTTTTATTTTTCAGCCATTCATTTTTTCTAATTCAGTAAAAGCACATCCCTTAGAAATATTCATTGTAACGCTAATGGGCGCAACTATTGGAGGGATAGCAGGAATGATCGTAGCCTTACCGGTTTATACTATTTTCAGGATCGTTGCAAAGGAATTTTTAACGCGATTTAAATTCTTTAAAAAGCTAACCGAAAAAATAGAGAAGTAATATGCAGTTGACCTTAAAATTTTTAAGCACTCTTAAAAAGAATAATAATAGAGAATGGTTTGAGGCAAATAAAGAAAAGTATCTTGCGGCAAAAGCAGAAACAGAGGTGTTGTTGGATAAATTGATCGCCGGCCTGGTAAAATTTGATAAGCGCATTAGTAAAGATCTTACAGGGAAAGATTATATTTTTAGAATTTATAAAGACGTTCGTTTTAGCAAAGACAAAACGCCTTACAAAACCAATATGGGTGCAAGTATTAGTCCGGGTGGTCGTAAAACGGCGATACCGGGATATTATATTCATATTGAACCTAACAACTGTTTTTTGGCGGGAGGTTTGTATGGTCCCGAACCCGATCTACTTAAAGCTGTAAGGCAGGAAATTGATTATAATGGCGCTAAATTTGTGAAGATCTTAAAGAGTAAGCCGTTTAGTAATTATTATAAAGGATTGGATGATTGGGATGTTTTAAAAACGGTTCCTAAGGGGTTTGACAAAGAGAATAAATACTTGGAATTCTTAAAACACAAGCATTTTATTGTAAGTACTAAAATAACGGACAAAGACCTCGAGAACCCCGCAAAGCTGCTTGGGGCCTTTAAAGCCATGTATCCCTTTTTGGAATACCTTAGGCACGCTACCGAGAAATAATGCTTAAAATTTATCTCCGAATCCAAAAAAATCACTAATTTTGGGGCTCTTAAAATGTAGCAACCCTTTAAACAAGTTGTTGCAATATGGTAGATGTAGCTCAGTTGGTTAGAGCATCGGTTTGTGGTACCGAGGGTCGTGGGTTCGAATCCCATCATTTACCCGAATAACAATTTCAAATTGTTTCAAAAGCGTTCATTCCCCTTGGGGATGAACGCTTTTTGCGTTTTTAGACTTTCATATCGTTTCAAGATATTTCAAACTTTAAAGCTCCAAATCGGTGACCTATTTCTAAAGGCCATTATAGGTCACCGAATTAGGTCAGACCTCCTATTAAGGTGCTATAATCAAGATTCTAAAAACGGCATTGTTTTTAGCGTCTATCCAACACTCATTTTTACAAACTTTAAGCCGACTAAATCATGAAAAATACTTTCAATACTACTTTCATTACAAATACTAGAAAAATACGCAAGGATGGCGCTTCGCCTGTAATATGCAGAGCTACCATAAAAGGGAAACGAACCGAGTTTTCTCTCAATCACAGAATAAGTCCTAAAGAATGGGAAGAATTCCAAAGTAAAAACAACCACCGTAAACCAAATCTGATCGAACTCGGAAACGTAATCTTTAACTGGAAGAAAAAAATCCAAGATCATTATCAAGAAATTATTTCGGCTGGTTTGAATCCCACTGTTTCGCTTCTGAGAACAAAAGTTTTAGGACTTGACAGAGAAAAATCATTAATGGAAATTACAA
>CAYYUS010000588.1:0-2449 GCA_964474925.1 uncultured Akkermansia sp.
TACTCCAAAGAACATCGCCCGTTTCGCAATCAACAATAATTTTAAAGAATCCAAGTGCCGATTGTGAAATTGGACCCATGCTTCCTTTTGCAATTGCATAAGGAATAGCAAACATAATGGCCTTACCCGGAGTTTTATCTATGAACGCTTTATTGATCTGATCGGCAGTTGCCCAATCCATATTTCCGCCATAAGCAGCTCTGGCTTCTGCCTCTGTGGTTTTTTCGTACAGGTATTTCTTTTCTAGAAGCACTGTTTTCCCTTTAAGTTTAGAGCAGTTAACTTTAGATTCTTCTTCAGTGAAATCCTGATATTGGATCTTTTTATCGTTTTTGATAACCGATTTAATATTGGCTTGCATTCCGATAAGAGCCATTTTAAAATCTGCCTCCAAATATTTCTTTCCGTCGCGAATAAATGATGAAGGAAGATAGATCTTATAATCTGGCATTCTGTCCTTTTGCTCACTGCGCGAGTACCTTAAAGCCGGAACTACCAGCTCTGAACGATCAAAGAAATCAAGATCCGTATCAGATAATTCAAAATACGACAGTATTACATATTTTTCTGATTTACCCTTTTTAATTTCGGCAACTTCCGAAGCATTTTTATATTCGATCTTTGCGTTATAGGTCCAATATTTAGGAACTGTTGCTTTGATCATTGTATTATAATCAGCAATAAACGCTTTGTAATCGGCCAACTGAGCAGCTCTGCTTTCTTTTTTACTCAATCGTTTTATCACTTCTGCGTCTTCTTCTAACAGCTCAACGATCATAGTGCGCTTTGCCATGGCCTTAAAGTCATCTTTTTCGCCATAGTACTTTCCACTTATTTGCGAAAAAGTAAAACTTGTGATCAACAACGCTATGCATGTTAATGCCGTTCTGAAATTATTCTTCATGTTTATTTTTTTTAGTTTATAATCCTAATAATACTTCTTCCGGCAACTTACCACCAAACATCATGCGAGTTGGATTCTCTAACATCTCTTTTACTTTTACAAGAAATCCAACGCTTTCTCTTCCATCAATAATGCGGTGATCGTAACTTAACGCTACGTACATCATCGGACGGATCTCTACTTTTCCATGAATGGCCATTGGGCGTTCTACCACATTGTGCATTCCTAAAATAGCGCTTTGAGGTGGATTAATAATTGGTGTACTCATCATACTTCCAAACACACCACCATTTGTGATGGTAAATGTTCCGCCTTCCATATCAGGAATTGCCAATTTTCCATCGCGTGCTTTTACAGCCAATTCTTTTATTCCTTTTTCAATTTCTGCTAGGCTCATTAATTCCGCATTACGTAATATCGGAACCATTAATCCTTTTGGCGCGCTTACCGCAATTCCAATATCACAATATTTGTGAAGCACGATCTCTTCGCCATCTATCATTCCATTTACTGATGGGTAATGATATAATGCCTCGCAAACCGCTTTGGTAAAGAAACTCATGAAGCCGATGTTGGTTCCATAAACCTCTTTGAATTTATCTTTATAACGCGCTCTAATATCGTAAATGGCGCTCATGTCAACTTCATTGAACGTAGTTAACATAGCAGTTTCATTTTTTACACTTACTAAACGGCGAGCTACTACTTTACGCAAATTCGACATTTTGTTGCGCTCTTGAATGCGATCACCTTTCCAGGTATTACTTAAAACGCTTTGTACATTTGGTAAACCATTTGATAAAGCTGCTAATACATCTTGTTTTGTAATGCGACCATCTTTGCCGCTTCCATTCAATTGCTTTGAATTAATTCCATTCTCGGCCATTATTTTTGAAGCTGCTACACTTGGTGTACCGGTTGCATAGGTTGAAGTAGATTTTTCTACAACCACTTCTTTTTTAGGTTCGGCTTTTTTCTCTTCCTTTTTGGCTTCTACCTTCTCCACTTTTGCTTTTGGCTCAGGTTTAAATGATGTATCAACTTTTACAACCACTTGACCTACTTTTACCGTATCGCCTTCAGCAGCTAATAATTCTATTTTGCCCGATTCCTCTGCATTCAACGTTAAAGTTGCTTTATCAGAATCTATTTCTGCAAGCACTTCGTCTTTTTCAACTACGTCGCCACTTTGTTTTATCCAACGAGCAATAACTACTTCTGTAATTGATTCGCCCGGACTTGGTACTTTTAATTCTACTATTGCCATATAATTTAATTTTGAATTATGTCCCGATAGCTATCGGGAGATGAATTATGATTTACTGTTATTCAAACTATTTTATTTTACTAGTACTTTAGAAAAAACATTTTGCATGATCTCTTCGTTTTCGGCAGCGTGACGTTTTGCAAAACCGGTTGCCGGACTTGCCGAAGCTGTTCTACCAAAATATTTCAAATTCAATCCGCGCATATTGGCATCAACAAAACGCCAAGGCCCCATGTTCTCAGGCTCTTCTTGAATGTACATATGCTCTCTTGCATTTT
>CAYYUS010000589.1:0-2446 GCA_964474925.1 uncultured Akkermansia sp.
GGCTTGTATTTTGTAAAAATAGAATTAGGTAACAACGAAAAGGTGATCAAATTCATTAAGCAATAATTGACTAAATATAAAATAAAAAAGGGGAGATCTATTTCGATCTCCCCTTTTTTGTATTATTTATTTAGTAATTACACTCTTCTTTCTAAAACTTCATCTATCAGTCCATATTCTTTTGCTTCCGAAGCTATCATCCAATAGTCGCGATCACTATCAGCCCAAACTTTATCATAGGTTTGTCCGCTATGTTTTGCAATGATCTCGTATAACTCTTTTTTAAGTTTTTGGATCTCACGTGCAGTGATCTCAATATCGCTGGCTTGTCCTTCAGCACCACCTAATGGTTGGTGGATCATAACGCGTGCGTGTTTTAAAGCTGTACGTTTTCCTTTGGCTCCTGCGCACTGTAATACAGCACCCATACTGGCAGCCATTCCTGTACAAATAGTAGCAACATCAGGTTTTACAATTTGCATGGTGTCATAAATACCTAAACCTGCATAAACGCTTCCGCCAGGAGAGTTGATGTAAATTTGAATGTCTTTTTTAGCGTCAACACTTTCAAGGAATAATAATTGTGCTTGAACAATATTTGCTACTTGATCGTTAATGCCGGTACCTAAAAAGATGATCCTGTCCATCATCAAACGCGAAAAAACGTCCATTTGTGCAACGTTTAACTGACGCTCCTCGATGATATATGGAGTGAGTGATGAGCTTATACGTGATGAATAATTATCATACGTTAAACTGTTTATGCCCATGTGTTTTGTGGCATACTTTCTGAATTCATTGTTATCGAACATAGATGTGAGGAGTTTTAAATTATTAAACCAAAATTACCTTTGTTTAATTACAATACAAATTCTAATCCAATTAGTTTTCAACGGCTTTGTCATGAAAAATCCTGACATCCTAGCATAAAGGAAGATAGCGGAGGCTTATTTTAAGCGATAGGTTATGCCAAAAGAGGTATAGATACTCTTTAATGACAAAGAGATGGGCTGATCGCTATTGTAAATAGACTGGTTGCGGAAGAAGTATCCTTGGCGGATATACAACTGTGTTCTATTACTAATGTTATATCCTAATTTGAGAGCGGCATTAAAATAAAGGTTGTTTTTAAGATCGGCCTTTTGTTTTTTATAGTCAAATTTATAGGCATCTGTTGCTACCAGGTGCGACGACTTTAACGGCATGGTGTAAATGATACCTGCTTGCGGTTCAACAGAGAATTTAGCACCTATCTTGAAATTATAACTAAAGTTAAGCGGAATGCTTATGTATCTTACTTTGTTCACATAACTCGATGTTCCCACAGAATCTCCGTTCACCACTGCTTTAACTGTGTTATAGTTCCCGGTTGTCACTTGCTTGTAAGCAGTATCAACTATTTTTAAAGTAAGCGTTGGCGGAAAAACAGATGAATCTTGCACCCAATTCCAAACAAAGTAGTCGATAGCTGTTGTATATTCCGGAGTTCTTGAAGCCGGTAAATCTACTTTGGTCTCCAAATTAAAATAACTTACTCCGGCGCTAATTCCAACTCCTTCATTATACACGTAACTCAAATAGGCAGAACCATTAAATAAGGAATGTTTTCCTTTGCCTGTGGCATTGGCGTAGGCAGTAGTAAATGCGGGATCTCCTATGCTGAATTGCGATGGCGAATTTGGATTTTCTTTTGTGTTGAAGAATAAGGTGCTGTATGAAATTTCGGCCCCTAATAGGAATTTATGTTTGTTCCGCGGACTTACCGAACCTGTACCTATCACTCCTGGAATGTGAGCGGAGGCATTGGCAGAGTCAACTTTGTTGGCAACTGTATTGTTGTTGGATACTGAATCTGTTTTGGTGATCTGATCAATTGAACTTTCATTTTTAACTTCAGAATTGGCGTTATTCTTATTGCTGTTGTTATTTTGATCGTTAGATCCTTGTTGGGTAACGGCAGATTGATCCGTGTTTCCGTTGTAGTTCTCAGGCGTTTCATTTTTTGCAATATTTTTGGTAGTATTTTCTCCTTTTGTATCGTTTAACGGAGTTTCACTGTTCTTACCTACCTTATCGGCAGGCAGGGTTTGGTCTCCGTTCTTATTCACTACGTTTGAATTTGCTAAAGGTTGGGTCGTTTTTGTGTTATTATTACTATTTTCAGTGGCCTCTTTTTCATCAAATGCTTTTTGGTCTTGTTGTTTTTTGCTTGGTATTGTATTTCCTAAGCCACCAGACCTTACTTTTCCTTTTATAATAGGTTTGTTCTCGCTATTTTTTGTTCTTGCGGCGAGTTCGTTGTTTGCCGAACTTGTATTATCAACAGGCTTTGTTGTGGTTTTTGTAACTGATTTTTTTTCTTCACTGATTGAATTGGAAGTGTTGTTTGCATCATTTGATGATCTTTCGGCTGAAATTTCGTTAGCAACCGTACTCGAATTATTTT
>CAYYUS010000590.1:0-2443 GCA_964474925.1 uncultured Akkermansia sp.
AGGATTATCACCACAGAAACAAAAAGATCAAACACCTTTGTAAACCAACTTAATCTAAATAGGCGTCAACCCAATTCATAACTCATCACTCATAATTCATAATTAACCTACCTTACTCCAATCCGGTCTATTTTTATTTTGATAAGATAAATAGCCCTGATAAACCGCATTCTTAGCTAATTTCAATTCATGATCTTCATCCAATATTTGCTGGGCCGCGTTGCGAGCCATTTGCAGTATCTGTCCGTCTTTTGCCAGGTCGGCCAATTTAAGATCCAAAACCCCGCTTTGTTGTGTTCCTTCAATATCACCTGGGCCGCGAAGTTTCAAATCCACTTCACTTATCTCAAAACCATCTGTAGTTCGCACCATAGTTTCAATTCGTGTTCTGCTATCTGCTCCTAATTTATAACCGCTCATTAAAATACAATACGATTGATCGCCTCCCCGCCCTACTCTTCCTCGCAATTGATGCAATTGCGATAAACCAAAACGTTCGGTACTTTCAATTACCATTACACTGGCGTTTGGAATATTTACGCCTACTTCAATAACAGTTGTTGCCACCATTATTTTCGTTTCGCCTTTAATAAAACGTTGCATCTCAAATTCTTTTTGCTCATTGCTTAATTTACCATGAACAATACTTATTTGATATTTTGGCGGTTGAAACTCTTTCAATAGATCGTCGTGTCCCTGTTGTAAATTTTGATAATCTAATTTCTCGCTTTCTTTAATGAGCGGATAAACCACATACACTTGTCTTCCCAATTCAATTTGCTCTTTCATAAAACCAAACAAACGTAATCGTTGCGATTCGCTAAAATGCATGGTTTTAATTGGCTTACGGCCCGGTGGCAATTCATCTATCACACTTGTATCCAAGTCGCCGTATAAGGTCATTGCCAACGTACGCGGAATTGGCGTGGCCGTCATAATTAAAATATGCGGCGGCTGAATATTCTTTCTTGCCAAACGCGCGCGTTGTTCAACTCCAAATCGATGTTGTTCATCTATCACTACAAACCCCAAATTCTTGAACACAACCTTATCCTCTATCAACGCGTGTGTACCCAATAAAATTTGAATTTCTCCACTGGCAATTCCTGCCAAAATTAGTTTGCGTTCTTTAGCTGTGCTCGATCCTGTAAGTATGGCTGTGGTGACAGGAAGTCCTTTTAAAAACTCTAAAAATGTTGCCATATGTTGTTGCGCCAATATTTCCGTTGGTGCCATCATACAGGTTTGATATCCATTATCAATGGCCAACAACATACACATCAACGCCACCAATGTTTTTCCACTTCCCACATCACCTTGCATTAACCTGTGCATTTGCTTTCCGCTTCCTACATCGGCTCTTATTTCTTTTATCACCCGTTTTTGCGCGCCCGTTAATTCAAAAGGCAAATTCTTACTAAAAAAATCGTTGAACAGCGATCCTACTTTACTAAACACAAAACCTTTTACGGTATGTGTTCTAATTTTATTTAAACGCAACAAACGTAATTGCACAAAAAATAATTCTTCAAATTTTATACGAAACACAGCTGCTTCTAAATTCTTTTGATTCTCCGGAAAATGAATTTGATACAAAGCGGCAAAGCGCGGCATTAATTTAAAGTCGCTTCTTAACTCATCACTTAAATTCTCGTCAATATGCTCAGGCTTTGTACTCAAGAACAATTGCTTCAGTAATTTTCTAAAACCTGCGCTATCAATTCCTTTTGCTTTTAATTTTTCGCTCGAATTATACACCGGCTGAAACGCCGTAGGTTTATCTTTTTCCCAATCGCTCACCGCATCAATTTCGGGATGCGCAATATTAAACCGTCCTTTAAATTCGGTAGGCTTACCGTACACCACATACTCTACTCCAATTTTTAATTTGCTGGCCATCCAATTATGACCTTTGAACCAAACAAGATCAATGGTGCCTGTATTATCCCTAAACTTTGCAATTAATCGCTTGGCCTGGCGCTCGCCTTGCATTTGCATGCCTTCAATAACACCTTTTAACTGCACCGGAACCGATTCTTCCGTTATACTTCTTACAGTAAAAAACTTAGTGCGATCAACATGCCTAAACGGAAAATAAAAAAGCAGATCCTTGAACGTAAAAATACCCGCTTCTTTTTGCAGCATTTCAGCACGTTGCGGACCAATACCTTTTAAATATTCAATAGGAGTGTCGAGCATTGTTGAATGTAAAGTTACAAGAAGAATATCAAATATGTTTTTAAAGAGAAAATAATTATGAGGGCGTGCCGGCGAGGCTCACCTCAAAATAAGCTGGAAGTTCGCTCGCCGTCGCGCTTTTCGCTACAAGCCTGCTTGTCCTTTGCAATGTTTGTAGGGCTCCGGTGGCTCCTAAAGTCGCCTCCTCGCCCAACAAACATTTTGCAAAGTCCTAAGCAGGGCTTTCCGCTTCAATCGCTCACGC
>CAYYUS010000591.1:0-2442 GCA_964474925.1 uncultured Akkermansia sp.
TAAATGCCATTCTCCATTATCACCTTTAATGTATTGGCACATTACACTTTTTAAGGAATCGCTACCCTGTGTATAGTTGATCTTTACAAGCATACACGTTAAAATTGAACCATCTTGACATTCCTCTGAAACTACTTCAACCACATTGCAGCCATTGCAAGTTTTTAGAAAGTCGTTTTTAACAAGGTCATCATTAAAACCGCTACAGCTTGCCAACAGTAAAATGATTGGGAGAATAAGTGTGAATTGTTTTATCATGGTATACCAAATATACTAAAAACAAAAAAGCCTTCCTAATTAGGAAGGCTTTTAAAATTTATGCTTGTACCGTTACTTGATCTTAAACGCTGCCTTTACTTTAGCAACATAATCCAATTTCTCCCAAGTAAACAATTCAACTTTCATTGTTTTTGTTTTACCATCAGGTGATTTGAAGGTTTTAGTTACTATTTCGTTCTTACGGCCCATGTGTCCGTAAGCAGCAGTTTCGCTATACATTGGAGTACGTAATTTAAAACGTTGTTCGATAAAGTAAGGACGCATATCAAACACCTTTGAAACGATCTTCGCGATCTCACCATCCGTCATTTTTACTTTTGCAGTTCCATAAGTATCAATAAAAATACCCATTGGCTGTGCAACACCGATAGCGTAAGAAACCTGAACTAATACTTCAGAACAAACGCCTGCTGCCACCAAATTTTTTGCAATGTGACGAGTAGCATAAGCTGCCGAACGGTCAACTTTACTTGGATCTTTTCCTGAGAATGCACCACCACCGTGAGCACCTTTTCCACCATAAGTATCTACAATAATTTTACGACCGGTTAAACCAGTATCGCCATGCGGACCACCAATAACAAACTTACCGGTTGGATTGATATGGTAACTAATTTTATCGTTGAATAAGCTAGCGTATTTTGGATATTTCTTTTTTACACGAGGTATTAAAATACTGATAATATCCTTTTTGATCTTCGCTAACATTTTTGGTTCGCTGTCAAAATCATCATGCTGAGTTGAAACAACAATAGCATCAATACGAACGGGCTTGTTATTATCATCGTACTCTAAAGTAACTTGTGATTTTGCATCCGGACGTAAATATTTAATTTCTTTATTTTCTCTGCGCAATGCTGCTAGTTCTAACAAAATACCGTGCGCCAAGTCTAAAGCCAAAGGCATGTAGTTAGCAGTTTCGTTAGTTGCATAACCAAACATCATACCTTGGTCGCCTGCACCCTGCTCTTCTTTTTTCTTACGATCAACACCTTGATTGATATCAGCAGATTGCTCGTGAATGGCAGATAAGATACCGCACGAGTTTGCTTCGAACATATACTCTGATTTTGTGTATCCTATTTTACGAATCACTTCGCGCGCAATTTCCTGAACATCTAAATATGCTTTTGATTTTACTTCACCTGCCAACACTACTTGACCTGTTGTAACTAACGTTTCGCAAGCCACTTTACTTTGTGGATCAAACGCTAAAAAATTATCGATCAAAGCATCCGAAATTTGATCGGCTACTTTATCGGGGTGTCCTTCCGACACAGACTCTGAGGTAAATAGATATCCCATACTGATTTTTTTAAATTTTAGAATTTCAAATGTAAACTAATTAAGGCCAATAACAAAAATTTATTTCACCTCGCTAATAGAGAATTCATACCCTTCCATGATCTGGTTGCAGAGTAGTTTTTTACACGCTTCATCAACTTTAATATTCGCTGCGTCTTTTGAAGCCGCTTCAATTTCTAAAGTAATATGTTTGCCAATGCGAACGTTCTCAATTTCAGGAAGCCCTAAGTTTTTCATTGAGCCGGTAACCGCTTTACCTTGTGGATCTAATAATGCTTTTAGAGGCATTACATCAATATTTGCTACAAATTTTGCCATGATTTCTTATAATAGAAGCGCTAAATTAACAAGTTAAACGCAATATAAAAACAGGCTTTTGAGGGTTGTTTATAATTAGGGGGATTGGTTGATATCTCCCGCAGATCTTGCTGATTTTCGCCGATCTTTAATTCCCAGAAGAATCTGCGCTATCTGTGAAATCTGCAGGAAATTTTAGGCAGTTTTAGGCTTGAAAAACAGATTATTTATCATGGATAAACCCACGTATAGAACAATGGCTATGCCCAGTCCAAGGAATTGGAAAAGAACTAAACCAAGAATGCTTAAAGCAATGAAAATATAACGGATCTCGTTTCCTTTCCAGCCAAAGCTTTTGAATTTTAAAGAGAAAAGTGGTAATTCAACTACCATTAAGATCGACATTAAAACAGAAATGAATATCAACGCGTATGGATGAATTAAGAAGTGTATAACCTCGCAATGTTTGAGATCAAAATGTGTATCCCAATTAACTATTAATGGAATTGAACAGATTAAAATAGCATTTGCTGGTGTTGGAACACCAATGAATGAATCAGT
>CAYYUS010000592.1:0-2439 GCA_964474925.1 uncultured Akkermansia sp.
AACGATTACAAAAACAAACATCCTAAAAGCCTTAGCTTTTGCATTTATATTTTTGCTTGGCAAGAATATGAACGCTCAGTGTGCTTCAAGCTTTAATTACACGATCAACTCGAACGGTAACGTATCGTTCCAATCAACGTCATCTCCAACCACAGTAAATTGCTATTGGAGCTTTGGTAACAGTCAAACTAGTACTTTAACTAGTCCGGCCATTACCTATACAGCAAACGGAACTTATACCGTAACTCTATTTATTTGGGCCATGCCTACTTGTAGTACGAGTTCACAACAAACAATAACGATCACTAATGCTCCAACAAGTACATGTAACTTAAATGCAAGTTTCACAAAAACAGTGGGTGCAAACGGTGCGGTATATTTTACTAATACATCAACCAACACCAGCACTTTAACTTCATATTACTGGACGATCAACAGCAATTACTTCTCTTCAGCACAAAATCCAACTACAACATTAAGCAATGGTTATTATACCATTTGTTTAAACGTTACTGATTCAGCAAACATGTGTTTTGATTCGTATTGCGATTCGGTATTTATTACAAATTCAACGAATACTTGTAGCTTGAACGCTAACTTTAATTTTACAGTTGGTGCCGGTGGTAACGTATCATTTGCAAGCACTTCTACTGGAACAGGTACAAATACAATTTACAGCTGGTGGTTTGGCAATAGTACATCAGCCAATACACAAAATGCAAGTACCACTTACGCTAACAATGGATGGTATACTGTATGTTTGTTCATATCCGATTCAACAAATAATTGTAACGACAGCTACTGCCAAAGTATTTATGTAGGTAGTGCAAACACTAACAGCTTTTGTAATGCAAGCTTTACTTACAGTGTAGGTGCCAGTGGTAGTGTTACTTTAACCAGTAACTCAACCGGAACTACAAATAATACGTATTACTACTGGACAGTTAACAACAGCTTCTTGGCATTTAATTCAAATCCGCAAACATCAACAACCTTTACTAACTTCTTTAACTATGTTTGCTTAACTATTATCGATTCAACTTCAAATTGCTGGAGCACATATTGCGATACAGTTCTGATTCCTACAAACCCTTGTAATCCAAGTGTAAGCTTTACAATGATCCAAGACAGTACACAAGCATTAACTTGGTGGGCTGTTGCTAACTACCCTTCTAACACTACAAACGCTGTTTGGAGTTGGGGTGATAATACAAGTTCAACAGGATTCTTTCCTTCGCACACATACTCTGCATCAGGTTTCTATAACATTTGCGTAACCATTACAGTTTCATGTGCTGGTACTGCTAGCTTTTGCTCTAATACATTTATCAATAAAAGCGCCGAAGCACAAATGCCAATGTACCATGTAAATGTGGTAGGTGCTCAAGCGCCTGTAGCCGGTATAAAAAACAATGCTGCTAACGAAGCAATGACAGAACTGGTGCTATATCCTAATCCTGCTAAAGAGCAATCACGCTTGAAATTGAACATGAATGCTGCTGGTGACGTAACTTTATCGATCTACGAAATAACAGGAAAATTGGTACAACAAGGAAACTACAACTTGAGTGAAGGTGTTAATACAATAGATATGGACACAAATTCACTTGCAAAAGGAATGTACCTTGTAACAATTAACAGTGGTAATGCTAAAAAGACAGTTCGTTTAATAAAAGAATAATCTTATCTTTACTTAGAAGCGAAAGCATACCATCCGGTGTGCTTTCGTTCTTAGTTAAAAGTGGAAAATCTCGTAGAAATAGTTAATCGCTGTAAACAAAATGATCCAAAAGCTCAGGAAATTCTTTTCAATTCTTTTTCTAAATCGTTGTATGGAATTTGTTGCAGATACTTAAAGAACAGAGATGATGCAGAAGATGTACTACAAGACTCGTTCATTAAAATACTTTTAAATATCAATCAATACAGAGGGGAAGGCAATTTTGAGGGTTGGATGAAACGCATCACAGTGAACACCGCGCTCACCTACCTAAAAGAAAAACAAAAGATCAAATTTGAAACCGCCGATAAACTTTACATTGTTGACGAACCTGAGGAGGAAATAGATCAAGATATTAAAGCAGAATACATCCTTGAATGCTTAAATGAATTGCCAATGGGATATAGAACCATATTTAACTTATATTTGGTAGAAGGTTTTAGTCACAAAGAAATAGCAGATCAGTTAGGAATAAAAGAAGCAACAAGTCGCAGTCAATACAGTAAAGCACGACAGTACCTTATAGAACTCATAAACAAAAAAGAACTAGAGAAAAAAACACAATGGAAAGCAGTAAGCATAATGATGAGCTTATTAAGCGCAAGCTGGACGGTGTTAGCATTGAACCTCGCAAATTAAAATTTGCCGAAGTAAAAGCTAATTACGACAAAGCTAAAGAAGCTTCTTCCAATAAATGGGGTTTATACTTCATTTTTGGT
>CAYYUS010000593.1:0-2439 GCA_964474925.1 uncultured Akkermansia sp.
TACAATAAGATCCGGTTTTAATTCCCAAAGCAATTCTTGCATTGCGATCATATCCTGTGGATATTGAATGATAGGCCGGCCCATCCAAGTAAAATTGTATGAGTAACGATCTCTATTTGAAATATTATTGAATTGCGCCGCAGCGTCTTTTAATTCTTTATTGGTGCCAAAGCTTTTTATTAATTCTTCGCGCTCTTTTTTAAATTGTTCTACCGGATTCATCTTTAATTATGTTTAGTTGTTTTGTATTGTCTCCCCAAAACTTCATTGGTTCGTAATCGGGGTAGGGATAAAATCCCAGATTTAAATTTATGTGTTTATTATGTTCTTTTAAATAATTCTCTACTAATTCTTTTATGCTAATGGGGTTATTGCTGCTGCAATTAATAATGCCCTCCACTTTTTGTTGCATTGCGAATATAACAATATTTTCCGAAATGGTTGTAACGTCCAAATAATCACGCATTTGGTCTCCCTTACTCATATTGAACGTTGGCTCATTTGCAGCTAAAGCCTTTTGTAAAAGCGGTATGATCGACTTCTCACTTTGGCCTTTTCCGTACATATAAAACAAACGCACCCATTTAAAATTGAAGGGAGTTTTCTTTTTTAAAGCTTCTAATTCAACACGTAATTTGTTCTTCGCAATAGGGTAGGCAATACTTGGTTCACTAGGCATGTCTTCGCGCAAACAACCTTCGCGCATGCCGTATTCTAAACAGGTTCCAATTACGGTAAGATCTTTTAATCCGTTGGAAATTAAATTTTCGAGAAACGTTTTTTGTGCCGGAAGTTCTTTGGTAATATGATCCTCACTTTTAAAATTGGCTAAATGCCCCCAGCCTAAATGGATCATTTTGTCAGGGGAATTGAATTTTTTGAAGAGGTCGTCTGAATTTGTATCATACATATCGTACTCTACAAATTGCACTTTACTGAACCACTCTTTTTCTTTGGCTCTTGCAAGATCATTAGAAGTGGCAATTACAGTTACACCGCGTTTGAGTAATTGTTGAACAACGTAATTACCAATAACACCGTTAGCGCCTGTAACTAAAACTTTCATTTAAAGTATTTGCAATTTTGGAATAGGCACTACAAATTTGCAGCCCCATGCATTCACATAATCCAATTGTTTTACAATTTCATCCTTAATATTCCAAGGAAGAATGATAATGAAATCGGGTTTATCTTTTTTAATGCGATCTTCTTGCACAATTGGAATATGACTGGCCGGCATGAATTTATTTTGCTTAGCAGGATTTGCATCCACCGCAAAACTGATCATATCATTTTTAATTCCGCAATAATTAAGTAAGGTATTTCCTTTGGCAGCGGCCCCATAAGCAGCTACTTTTTTACCGGCACGTTTTTGTTTTAGTAAAAATTCTAAAAGATCATTTTTAACTGTCTCCACTTTTATTTGGAAATTTTTGTAGTATTCAATATTGAGCATACCAGCATCTTTTTCTTTTTGCAACATGGCGGCAACATTTGGTCCAATTGGTTTTGAACTATCTTCTTTATGTTTTGCAAATATGCGAAGCGATCCACCGTGTGTTGGAACTTCTTCCACATCAAACATCACTAAGCCTTGTGCTTCAAATATTTTGCTTACCGTTGTGAATGACAAATACGAAAAATGCTCATGGTAAATAGTATCAAATTGATTATTGAGCACCAACTGATATAAGTGTGGAAATTCCATGGTAACAACGCCGCCGTCTTTTACAAGAACTTTCATTCCACCAACAAAATCGTTGATATCAGGAACGTGCGCTAAAACGTTATTTCCTAAAAGTAGATCTGTTTTTTTACCTTCGCCCGCTAATTTTGTTGCTAAACGCACACCAAAAAAATCAACTACCGAAGGAATTCCTTTTTTAATGGCAACGGCTGCAGTGTTTGCTGTTGGTTCAATACCAAGCACCGGTACATTTTTTTCTTTAAAGTACTGCAATAAATAACCGTCGTTAGAAGCAACTTCAGTTACTAATGATTTCTCGTTATAACCAAAACGCGCGATCATCATCTCGGTATATTTTTTACTGTGCGCTAACCAACTTGTAGAGAAAGATGAGAAGTATGCATAATCGGCGTTAAAAATATCTTCCGATTTTTTATACTCATCCACTTGTACTAAAAAGCATTTTTCGCAAGCCATTACTTTTAATGGATAAAATACTTCCGGTTCATTCAATTGCTCGGCAGTTAAATACGAGTTAGAAGCGGGACTATTTACCAGATCGGCAAATTCAGTTTCAACTTTATGTTTACAAAAACGACATTCCATATTACATTCCTTTAAAGGTATTATCAATTAATTTGTACGACTTATCTTTTTCTGAGATCATCACCGGAGGCAATGGCCACTTTATATTTAATGCAGGATCATCAAAACGCAAACCTCTATCGGCATCGGGTGTATAGTATTCGGTA
>CAYYUS010000594.1:0-2438 GCA_964474925.1 uncultured Akkermansia sp.
TGCGTACGCTTAATCACATGAAGCGTGATAAGCAAATGAAAATAGCCAGTGAAACTTTATTTTTATATGCGCCGCTTGCACATCGCTTAGGATTAAATACAATTAAAACCGAACTGGAAGATCTTGGTTTAAAGTATACTAATAGCGAAGCGTATTACGAGATAGCCGTAAAATTAACTGAAACAGAACCTGAGCGTAAACGCTTCATTCAAAAATTCATTGAGCCTTTAAAAGAAATTTTACAGGAACAAGGTTTTAACTTTAAAATATTCGGAAGGCCAAAATCCATTCATAGTATTTACAATAAAATAAAAGAGAAGGGCGTAACGTTCGAAGAGATCTATGACCTTTTCGCTATTCGTATTGTGATCGATTCTCCTGTAGAAAATGAAAAATCAGATTGTTGGAAAGTGTATTCGATCATCACCGATTTTTATCATCCAAGTCCTGAGCGTTTACGCGATTGGATAAGCACACCAAAAAGTAATGGCTACGAAAGTTTGCATACCACTGTAATGGGCCCCGAAGGAAAATGGGTAGAAGTGCAAATTCGTTCGGTGCGGATGGATGAATTGGCTGAGAGTGGTTATGCGGCACATTGGAAATACAAAGATGCGGCAGCGGAAAAAGAAAGTAAACTCGAAGCATGGTTAATGCGTGTGAGAGAAATGTTAGATAGTCCCGATCCAAATGCATTGGAATTTATTGATGATTTTAAACTCAATTTATTTAGCGACGAGATATTTTTGTTCACTCCAAAAGGAGATATGAAAACTTTACCTTTAGGATCAACCGCTTTAGATTTTGCGTTTGATATTCATACAAAAATTGGTGAGCAATGTATTGGCGCTAAAGTGAATCATAAATTGGTTCCACTGAGTTACGAATTAAAAAGTGGCGATCAAATTGAGATACTCACCAGCAATAAGCAAACACCAAAGGACGATTGGTTGAAATTGGTTGTAACAGCTCGCGCCAAATCAAAAATAAAGAACTCTTTAAAAGAACAGCGACGTAAAACCGCAGAAGGTGGAAGAGAAATATTGGAACGTAAATTCTACAAGAACAAACTTGAATTTACCCTGCAGAACATCAACGATTTTATGTCATTCTTAAAATTGCCAACATCACAAGAATTATTTTACCGTGTTGCTGTTGGTAATGTGGATACCAAAGAGATAAAAGCGTTCTATAAGCATAAAGAAAATCCGGTTAAAGGAAGGAAAACCAAAACGGCACCAAAGATCGAGCAGTTAGTTACAAGTACGCGTGGTGGAAGCGATATGTTGGTGATAGGCGACGATCTTCAAAAACTCGATTATAAATTATCGCCATGTTGTAACCCAATTCCGGGCGACGACGTTTTTGGATTTGTTACCGTTGGAGAAGGAATAAAGATCCATCGGGTGTCTTGTCCTAATGCTGTAAAATTACTTTCTAATTATGCTTACAGAGTTGTGAAGGCAAAGTGGACCAACGATCAACTCATTTCTTTCTTGGCGGGATTAAAATTAATTGGAACAGATGAATTAGGTTTGGTAAATAATATTACCAAGGTGATCTCAAGTGAGAATCATGTGAATATGCGCTCCATTAGTTTTGATACCGAAGATGGAATTTTTACAGGAACGATAATGATCTACGTGCACGACACAAAACACTTGAACCATTTAATAGATAACCTTAAAAAAGTAAAAGGTGTAAATAAAGTAGAACGTTTTGATCAAAATTAATCCTTAAACAAAGGATACTTGATCATCATTGTATTTACTTTCTTTTTGATCTTCGCTAATTCTTTCTCGTTGGCACGGTTCATTAAAGTTGCATCCAGCAATTCAATTACTTTGATACAATCTTTTTCTTTTAATCCACGAGATGTGATCGCCGAAGAACCAATGCGAATTCCACTGGTAACAAATGGTGATTTATCATCAAAAGGCACCATGTTCTTGTTCACAGTAATGTCAGATTGTCCTAAAGCTTTTTCGGCTTCCTTACCAGTAATGCCTTTATTACGAAGATCGATCAACATTAAATGATTATCAGTTCCGCCGCTAATAATTTTGTAGCCTTTGCTCATTAAAGCGTTGGCCATGGTTTGCGCGTTCTTAATTACCTGAACACAATAGGTCATGTATTCATCACTTAAACATTCGCCATAAGCAACTGCTTTTGCAGCGATCACATGTTCAAGCGGACCACCTTGTGTACCAGGGAAAACGGCGCCATCTAAAATAGCGCTCATCATTTTTATTTCGCCTTTTGGTGTTTTTTCTCCCCAAGGATTTGGAAAATCTTTTCCCATCATGATCATTCCACCGCGAGGGCCGCGTAATGTTTTGTGAGTTGTAGTTGTAACAATATGGCAATGTGGCATTGGGTCGTTTAAAATTCCTTTGGCAATTAAACCCGACGGATGAGAGATATCGGCCAACAAT
>CAYYUS010000595.1:0-2438 GCA_964474925.1 uncultured Akkermansia sp.
AAGAACCTTTTTTAGATTCTTATCATCCGCTTTTGTTTCAGGAACTAAAATGGCTTCAGTGCCTCCCGCAAGACCGGCTCCATAAGCTATGTACCCTGAATCTCTGCCCATTACTTCGACTATAAAAATGCGTTCGTGAGATTGGGCGGTATCTCTTATCTTATCTATTGCCTGGGTAGCCGTATTAAGCGCTGTGTCGTAACCAATACACATGTCCGTGCCGGAAATATCATTATCAATTGTTTTTGGAATGCCAATAAAAGGAATGTCATGTTCTTTGGTAAATGTTTTTGCTCCTTCAAATGAGCCGTCTCCGCCAATTAAAATAATCGCATCTATATTTTCTTTTTTAATTTTTTTATAGGCCATTAATCTTCCTTCTTTGGTTTTAAACCGCTCGCTCCTGGAAGATTTAAGTATTGTGCCTCCCAATTGAATAATGTTACTCACAGTGTTTGCATTCATTGGAATAAAATCACCTGAAATCAAACCTTCAAAGCCATGTTGAATTCCGACAATTTTTAACTTGTTAAATATTGCAGTTCTGACCACCGCTCTTATACAGGCATTAAGACCCGGAGCATCGCCTCCTGATGTCATGACTGCAATTTTTTTAATTTTTTGTTTTTCCGACATACTCATTGTTTAATATTTACAGCCTTAATAGGTAAAAAATTCAATTTCAGATTTGGTCATTCTTAAATAAAAATCAAGATCTTTTTTCGTTTCTTTTGAAGAATTTGCCAAATGGTCAAATCCTGTCCATAATAAAAACCAGCCTGCCGGTTCAAACAGAACAAGTAAAAAATGCACATGATATTTTTCCGGCTTCATAAAAGAGATATAGCTTGCTGCAATCATTATAATGGCCCCTGTCAAAGTAAAAATCAATCCTCTTATGTTCGCTTTTTTGACTTCTGTTTCCAAAGCTTGATGAACGCTTTTAAAATAGGAGTGCAGTCTTTTAATAATCACTTTTTCTTCCTGTTCCTTTCGCTTATTTGCTGGCAAAAGAAGCCTTAACGACATTTTATTTCCACTTTTATTTCTGGAAAATTTCTTAGCCTGTATAATAAAATCATCTGATAATGTTCTTTCAGAATATGCATTTGGATCAAAGTCAGAAAAAATATCATCATAGGAGTCAAGCAAGATGCTTACTTCCGCAAGTTTCAGCAAGGATTGTTGTGAAACCGGATTTATTTCTTCTGTATTTTTATTCATTATTCTTGGGACTAATTATTTATATTTTTCTTTATGTAATTCATGGGCTTCCTCAATTGAATGAGAAACGGATAAATCTTTTTCTTTTTTTGCTAAGCTGGAAAGTCTTTGATAGTAAGTGTGTAGGATTTCAAGCTCACCTTCGGATAAATTTTCAATATCCACTAAACGATTGCTTGGCCCTTTTAATGAAGCAATTAATTCATTTAGTTTTAGATGAAGCGCGCGTGAATCTTTGTTTTGTGTTCGCTGAATTAAAAAAACCATGAGGAAAGTGATTATAGTGGTGCTTGTATTAATAACAAGTTGCCATGTGTCGGAAAAATAAAAAAAAGGTCCGGTTAAAATCCACATAAGGATAACGGAAAAAGCTAAACTAAAAGCCATTGTTGTTCCTGTAAAATAGGTTGCTTTTTGAGCTATTCTTTCAAAAAGATGCAACTTGTTAGTGTCTTTGTTTTTCATTTATAATTCATTTTTATTTTTACAATTTTCCTCAAAACAATCAAGATTATTAAAAGTTGTTTCGGCAATATTTTTTAATGCAGTATCGGTTAAAAATGCTTGGTGGCTTGTTATTAAAACATTTTTGAATGTCATTAATCGGGCAATCATATCATCCTGCAATATTTCTTCCGAATGATCTTCGAAAAACAAACCACTTTCTTCTTCGTAAACATCCATACCTAAATACCCAATTTGTCCTGTTTTAAGCGATTGTATTACATCTTTCGTATTAATTAAGGCTCCTCGGCTGGTATTAATAAGCATCACGCCTCTTTTCATTTTTGAGATACATTTTTTATTTATCAAATACTTGGTTTCATTGGTTAAAGGAACATGGAGAGTTATAATATCTGATTCCTTAAGAAGAGTTTCATAATCTGTATAAACTACATCGTATTTATTTTTCAATTCATTATTTTCAATTTTATCATAAACAAGAATACGGCAGCCAAATCCATTCATTATTTTGGTGACCACGCTTCCTATTTTTCCTGTACCTATAATGCCAACGGTTTTTCCATTCATATCAAATCCAACTAATCCATCCAATGAAAAGTTCTGTTCCATTACTCTATTGTGAGCACGTATTAGTTTTCGATTTAATGCAAGAATAAGGGCAACTGCATGTTCGGCCACAGCATAAGGAGAATAGTCGGGAACACGGGCTACTTTTATATTCAGTCTTTTAGCTTCTGCAAGATCCACAT
>CAYYUS010000596.1:0-2435 GCA_964474925.1 uncultured Akkermansia sp.
CCTCACTATTTCGTATCCCTGCATTGTTTCATTATCAGGATTCATCTTTATCCTTAACTCTTTAAGATTGCCGCTACGAATTGTTTCTAAGATCTCCGATTCTTGTTCATTTATTAAACCGTATTTGACTAAATGAATGATGTTTTCTTCTCTTATGAAAAATTCCCTTATGTACTTTTCAAGCGGTATAACGCAATGAGGCATGTCTTTAAAATCCTCCTCATATTTTTTTGATAGTGAGAACGGCTCATCATATTCCGGTACTTTTACAGGAGGAAGATTATTCAAAATATCAACCATTCCATCATATCGTAATAACAACTTTGCTTCGTTCTTTGATATTAAACATCCGTTAACTAAAAGTTCAAACCAATGTATCTTTACTCTGTTTTTAGGAATCTCAATATTATTTTCCTTAAGAAAATCAATCATTCGTTTTAACGGCTTAGTACCTTTTGGATAAATTTGATTACTGAGTTCTACATTTTCTTCTTTAATGATCTCTTCCAAGATGTCATCCGGCAGTTGTTCCCAAAAATTATTTCTAATTAAGCGTATAGAACTATAAGATAAACCCATTTGACGAAGATCTTTTACTAACATAAACCAAATAGATTCGTAAAACGAAAAGTTTAATTCTTTATAAACTTCCTTAGTTAATTTTTCTTGTATTGGTGGAACAATTCTTTGTTCTCGGAAATCATAAAATTTTTTATTTGTGATATTTAGATCATGTAAATTGAGTGATGGCTCCATTAATTTAAAGAGCCAAAGAGAAAGCTCTTCAGGAGAACTGTTTTCAATATTTGGCAGGTTGAACTTTTCCATTCAACAAACTTACAAAATATTTTTATAATATACAATATTGTATATTAAATAGTACATAATTGTATTTTAAGTCACTTACATTTTTGTAAGTCATTGAATAACAATATTATATGTTGATATTTTGTTAACAATAATTACAAATAATCACAAAATACTACCTACTTTTGGTGAAATATTAAAACTCAAGTGGTATGAAAAATAGCCCCTCTAAAGAAGAATTATTGATAATTGACGATAGCGAAGACATGAAACAAAACGTTCAGTTAGCTGAAAAAGTAAATGCACTTACTGCTGAAGTCGAAATGCTAAGGAAAAATAAATTTGAAACAGACCATAATTATACCCGGTTGCAAATGGAGAATAGTTTCAAAGAAACGAGAAAAGAACTTGAACAGAATAATATCATTGTAAAGTTTATAAAAATGAAATTAATACCAAGAACTGAACTTCTAAAAGCAGGTGCGATTATTAATGACTGGCATGGAATTGCTACTTTAAACGGAGTTCGCTTTAAAGCAACTTTCTTAAACAAGAATTTTTTCCGCGTTATTCAGGGAGCTACTGGCTAATACTTTACTTCTTTTTACTTTTTGTTGCTGCCTTCTTCTTTAACTTTCCTCCCCTTTTTAGCACTGTCTCTTCGTTCAAGGCAATCATTGTAGTTTTTAAATCCTTTATAGCATGAAGAACTTCACCGGGTTTGACCTTAGCATTTTTATAATCCGTAATTTCTTGATCGGTAATGTAATTAAAGAACAAATTCTCCCCTAAAACCTTATTAATGCGAATTAATAATTCCGTATCTATTCCAGGCTTATTAAATATTTTGTAGGCGTTACTCCTCGTAAAATTAATTTTTTTCGCAAACTCACTAACCTCAATATCTTTTGATTTTAACAAGCTCTTAATTATACTTCCGATGTGTGTAGCCATAGTAAACAAAATTCCATAAATCGAATACAAATAGCTAACTAACTGTGTACCCATATTTTATAAATAATTACCCAAATAGTTGACACTTGATTATTTTGATTATTTTTGATTCACCAATAAACACAATTAATAAACAATTAAAATTTTAGAAAAATGAAGAAAAAAATCACTTCGATTGCATTATCTGCAATACTGTTACTTTCAACAAGCTGCGCTACTATACTTACAGGCAGCAAGCAAAAGGTTACATTCAAATCAACTGTTCAAGGAAAGGTTTATCAGAACTTAACGGAGATTGGCAAAACTAATGAGGTAATAAAAATTAAGCGTAAAGACTTGCCAAAGCTCTATACCATTAAAGCAGATGGTTGCGAGGATAAAATGATTGAGTTACCAATTCACGGCAATCCTGTTTTCTATGTAAATATTTTATTCGGAGTTTTCGTGACCGGATACTTCGACCTAGTTTTTGGCGCACACATGAAAACAGATAAGGTTATAGATGTTTCCCAAAATTGCAACGGAAAAAAATAAGATCACCGGATGACACAGATAAACGCACCGGATTAATAATAGGCAGCCTAATAAAATGGCTGCCTTATTTTTGAATGTAAAATCCAAAGAAAAATTTACATTTAAAAATAAAACAATTTCTGCTGATTTATTTATTTAGT
>CAYYUS010000597.1:0-2434 GCA_964474925.1 uncultured Akkermansia sp.
TTTCAAAATCATCTTTGCTCACCGTATAAACGCCTCTACCTGATAATAAACACATGGTATACTTTGTATTATTATTTATTCTCATGGATGCGCCATTACTCAAATTGTAAACAATGTTTCTTTCGGTCTCTATTAAATAAACAGTGTGTGGCGTTAACGGACTTGATCCGTCAACATATTTAGGATTCATTAAAATTGTTCCGCCCGGGCGAGGACAATCAGAATTATAAATTCCGAAGTTGCTAATAGTAAACACACGCGAGATGATATTGGCAAAACCTCCTGAGCTGATCGAAGCATTTACTTCAGCGTTCTTTTGATTTTCAATGCGGATCTTTTCGCGAATATAATCTTCATCCAATTTTTTCTGTTGTGCCATGTAAGCAGCCTGCTTTGCTTCCATTTCAGCCTTTAACTTTGCTTCGTCAGCCAAACGTTTTGTTTGTAAGGTTTTGTACTTTTCAAATTTATCTTCGTATTTCTTGCTGGCTTCAGCAAAATCATCTCCACTTAACACCGGGTAAACCACTAATTTCTCTACGCGTTCTTTCAATTTTAAAACTAAAATATAGTTCTTGCCTTTTATAGGGCCTTCTTCAATTTCGGCACTGCTCCAGGTAATGTCTTTCATTTCCGGTTTATAATTGGTGCTTTCGCTTCCAATTTCAAATACGGCGTTCTTAAATGCTGATAGTTCGGGGAATTCTTTGTAATCCACATCTAATTCAAATTGTGGACGGCCCGCAGATTTGTTGGGCTTTATAGGTTGCGATGGTTTTTCGAGTTTCTCGATCTTTTTAGTGTAAACCACCTTTACACTGTCGATACGTTTTGGAATGGCTGCAATAGCCGGGAGATATTTTTGTTCTAGCTTTTTTAATTCTTGTTTGGCTTCTGCCGGATTGGGCGGTTGTTGTTGAGGCGAAAGAACAGGATTATCACGCTTGATATATGTCCAATTCTTTGCAACCGTGTCTAAGAAGTATTGATTAAAACGATCCTCTGTTTGTGTACTACTAAATTCAACCGTTAATGGTTTATCGTGTTTTATAAATACAGGTTCGCCATTTTGAGAGCCTGTAATTTCAAACATACCGGCACTCTCAAACGTAAATTCTTTTCCGGCGCTATCGTAACGCATAGGAATTCCGCTTGCAATGATCTCGGCTTGATCATGGATCTCTTTGTAAAGAATTTCTACTTCTCCTTTAATTTCCTCTCCGGCTTTATTTACAAAACTGCTTTTTGGGATTTTAATTTTGGAACCCGTAGGATGTTTGATCTCGGCGCCTTTTGAATTATCAACTTTATAGGAAGTATTATTGACCTTTATCTTTTCAAAAGGCTCGTTGATGAATTTGGTATTCTTTGTGTTCTTAGTATTTTGATCTTTTAAAGTAGTTGTTTTATCATTCGATGCTATTTCTTTTGTTGATTTATTGAATAATGCTGTATAGGTTACTGTACAAATTACGGTTACTCCTGCAATAACGGCGGCGTATTTTATATAGTTATTCTTCCACCAACTCTTATCGCTTCTTGCTTTGGTAATGCTTTGTTCTTTGAACTGTTTGACTAAATTGTCGAAGTCTTTGTGTTTATTGATCTCGTCGTCACTAACCTTAGGTCGATCAATATTAAATTTTGGTTGCATACTAGTTCTTTTTTGGTGATGTTATTGCTTTCTTTAACTTTTCTAAAATTCTGTACATTCTAACTTTGGCGTTATTCTCAGTTATATCCATTATCTCCCCTATCTCTTTAAATGCACGTCTCTCAAAGAAACGTAATTCTACCATCTGACAATCTTCCGGATCCAATTCGCTAATTACCTTTTTTAATAAAGGAATATATTCCTCTAAGTAAAACTCTTGTGTTTCTTCGCAAATAAATCTCAGGTCGCCAATATCCGCATTGATGCAACGTTTGTTTTTTTGCTCTCTGAACAATTGCATCAACTCGCTATGCGCGATGCGATACAACCAACTTGCAAATGGTACACCTTTAAATTCATATCTCCCAATATTCGTCAATGCTTTTAAGAACACTTGTGATGTCAAATCAAAAGCCGTGTCCTTATCTTCCATACGTTGGTACAAGTAGCCAAAAATTTGCTTGTAGTACTTATCGTATAGCGGTGCGAAATTATTGGGATCAGCTTTCGCGGCCTCAATGATCAGATGCTCTTCTTGCAACTGAACAGCGGTATGATGGTATCGAGAATTGTAACTCATAGAGGCTGCGTTTTTATTGTTACCTCTTTATAACTGAATTAATTCTCGGGGGTTACGCCAAAATTTCAAATAACGTTAACATCATAACTAAGTACTTGACTATCAGTTACAATATTTTACGTTAAATTGAGTGAGGGGACTTAAAATCGGGCGAACCGACCTTATAACCGAGTGAATGGATGAATTTTCTAAACCCATTT
>CAYYUS010000598.1:0-2433 GCA_964474925.1 uncultured Akkermansia sp.
AACATTCCAGCACCATTTTCAGACCGAACATTAAAATAGTAAATTGTGTTTTGCACAAGCGTTAATGTTTTTGCAGTCACTGCTGTTGCTGCCCAGTTGCTTGTCCAACCCAATGTATTTGTACTTCCTGGAGCAGTTCCAATACTATACCAATAACGAACTATACCCGAATTAGGATCACCAGAAAGGCTCCAATTACCACGTAATGAATCAGTGGTATTTACAATGGATATGTCTGCAGCATTGCCATCGTTTACACTTACAATATTTGTTGGAGGTGTCCAATCAACATTTAGATCATAATAAAAAATGGGCGAGAGATTTCCTGCTGTATCTTGGCAAATGGATTTAATTTTACCAGCAGGTTGTATAGGACTTGGATTTTGATAACGTAGATCGTTAGTGATTCCGGTTCCAACACTAACATTAATAGTTGAAGGGCGCGAACGATAAACTTTTATTTCATCTACGCTAAATTTACAATTGGCGCTTCTAAAAGAAATATAACCGCCATTTGCATAGGGTGTTGGATCTGTCCAGCTTGCAATTTTAGCGTTATTCATGTACACATTCATTTTCCCAGAAATACGATCGTAAATAACTTTAATATCATACCATTGTCCTGCTGTAAAATTAAGTGATGCTGTGTATTGCGGAGATCCAAAAACATTATTCACTACTTTATAGATCTGCACAGCTTGATCATCTAATCTAAACCAAACAAAATAGGAGTTATTACGATTACTGCTATCGGGTTGATCAACAAAAAAATGTAAACCTGCGCGTCTGTTCGCTTGCGTACCTTCAAATTTAGCAAGGAAATGATATAAATAGCGGTTAGATAAACTTTGGGTTAATGCAGCATATATATTTGTATTTGAAGCCACTGTACTTGTTTCATCGGTTTGCAGTAAAGCATTGCCACTCACACTCCACGTTCCTGTTTTAACGGTCCACTCCGGATGAATGGTATTATCAAAATTATCTGAAAAGAATCCGTGTGTATAATTTGCTCGCCATTCTGTTCCATTAAAATCGATGGCTTGGTAATAGCCTTTTTCTACTCCGCTTCCACCAATGTTATCGGCATCGCTAACAGAGGCTGTAAAATTTGTTGTGATCCAAGGTGCAACAGGATTAACTGTTGTACTTGGGGAAATAATATCGGTTGTTGTAGCAACTGAAGAATTTGTAGTGTATGTTGCGGCCCAACCGCTTGCATTTGTAGCGCAATCACTTCTAAATTCTATTAATAAACTATCATTATTTGAGGTAACAGGCCCTGGATTTACGGTTCCGGTATATTGCCCTATCAATGCCGAATTAACAGAACCTCCATCGTAAATGAACATATTATCATAACCTTGCTCTAAATTAAATGATGTAAAGTTAAGTGTAATGTTAGTTATACTCGGTTTTGTAATTAGCCAAAATTTACGTTCATCATCAGAGTAATTTGCACTTGGCCCACCTGTATCATAAAAATTTCCTGCACTAGCTGTGTAAGTTGTAACAGTGAAGGTATTATTCATGAGCTTATAAAACTTTGCCCAATTCCAATAGGGCCCTGGATCATTATGCGTTTGATTAGGGAACATTTGATGACCTTTAACTTTTGTACAAGCACCCAAACCACACTGTGAGGAACTTCCGCTGCATCCAGGGCCGTAATACGTGCGTAATGGATTAATAGAATTACTTTGGCAAATATCACGTGTAAGATTTGCAGATGAAACATACATAGCATTTGTATACCATGCAGCGTTGTTGTTATATCCCTCGTGCTCAATACCAACAGTATAAGGATTTTCGCTACCAACATGCCATGCCTTATTAGATTCCAATACCATTTGAGTTACTTGACCATCACTACTACGAACTACATAATGAGCAGATGCATTAGCTGAACAATTTTTGAACCAGGAGATACATCCTGCATAACTACCTTCCACATCATGAATGGTAACAGCAGATATTTGCGATCCGTTACGAGAGCTATAATTGCAAGTTGTAGGATCCCAAATAGCAGGTGCGTAATCAGTAGAGCTGAATGTTGTTGAAGATGAATTTACTTTATACGATTGTTGTCCGTTCGAAATTTCATCATCGCTCATATAAATATGCGAAGAAGAAAGCACTTTTAAATTAGCGCCAAAAATTTCTTCAAGATCGGTAGTGAATGCTGTAAATTGATATTGCGCTGCTGCATCTTTATTGTTTAAGAACCAAAACAATTGATACAAATGAGAGTTAAGCACATAATCATCTTTAACATTAGCTTGCAAAGGGAGTTCGCTTAGAGCAACAAAGATCCTTACGTAGTTCTTTAGATCATTGCCGTAAATAGCGTATTTATTTTGTAAAGAAGAAAACGCGGCCGCGTAAGCCATGATTTGATCTTCTGAACGATCAGTAATGGCATTAACTTTATAA
>CAYYUS010000599.1:0-2418 GCA_964474925.1 uncultured Akkermansia sp.
TAAACTGACGGCTATGGGGTCCCCTCACCCCTTCAACACATAACTCGTACTTCTTCCGCCGCCCTTTTCTTTAACTAATATTTTTTTCTTTAAAAGATCTTGTATATCTCTTAGGGCAGTATCAGTAGAGCATTTTGCTATTTTGGCCCATTTAGAAGTGTTAAGCTTTCCATCAAAACCATCAAAGAGTTTATTTATGAGTAAACGCTGGCGTTCGTTTATAGAAGTACCCGGGTGTTCATCCCAAAATTTTGCTTTGTTCAATATGCGTGTAAATGCTTTATCGGTTTCGTTAAGGGCTTTATCAAGGCATTGTAAATACCACACCAGCCATTGGCTTATATCTAAATTTCCTTTTTGTGTTTTTTCGAGTACCTCGTAATATTGTTTTCGTTGTATGCGTATTTGCGCGCTCATGCTGTAAAAGCGTTGCTGTGTTCCATCAGAGGCGGTTAATAGCATATCGGCTATGGCTCGTGCTATACGCCCATTGCCATCATCAAACGGATGTATGGTTACAAACCAAAAATGTGCTATACCCGATCTTAAAACAGGATCCATGCTATGTTTGCCATTGAACCACTTTAAAAATGCATTCATTTCCTTGGTTAACACATCGGCATCGGGCGCCTCAAAGTGTACGCGCTCTTTGCCCATGGGCCCCGATACAACTTGCATTGGGCCATTATCATTATCGCGCCATTTACCAACTGCTATTTTGTACAGGCCGCTACGGCCGGTGGGGAATAAAGCAGAATGCCATCCAAACAAACGATCTTTAGTTAAGGGCTTGTTGTATTTTTGCGTTGCATCCAGCATCATTTCCACAACGCCATCTATGTATCTATCGGTTTTTACAAGGCCTGCTATATCCATTCCTAAGCGTTTGGCTATGGAAGAACGCACTTGTTCAAGGTTTAAAAATTCGCCTTCTATCTCGCTCGATTTTAAAACATCGGAGGTAAGTGTTTGCAATATGGTTTCGTCTCTTAGGGCAAAGCCTAAAAATTCCATATAGCCTTTTAATCGGCCCTGCTTATGCCTTACGTTTGAAAGTAAAGGTTGCAAAAGCGTGTTATCCCAGGTAAACTGTGGCCATTGTTTATGTTGATGGATGTATCGCGCCATTTTATTCACCGCATATTTGCAGTAAATATACTACCTATTCACCGCATTTCCAAATTTAATCACCGCATTTTTGCGGTGAATAAATCATCTATTCACCGCATGACATTGGTACAACTGGGGCGCTACTCGTTTTTTTTTAACCGTGGTTCGGCAAGCTCACCACAGGCTCCGGCGCAAAGTCACAAAGTTTATCACCATTACTCAATAGAAGGCAAAGAGCGCAAAGCGGAGTCGAATCTTCGGTTCGATATGCTATGGAGAACGATGTCATTTCGAGTGAAAAATGCGCCTCTTTTCATTTTTCGTATCGAGAAATGAAAAGAAAGCACTTCGATGCTGCTCAGTTCGACCCTGCCTGTCATTTCGAGTGATTTTTGCCTGCCTCTTGCAAAAATCGTATCGAGAAATGACTACTACTTCTTATTCTCCTTAGCAATCACAATATAAACAGGAAAATGATCGCTATACCCTGCGGTATAAGCACTGCCGCTATAGGTGCGGAAGGGATAACCTTTAAAATTACCATGATCGGATTTTAAAAAGGCTTTATTAAAAACACGAACTGTGTAGTAATTCCACGACAAATATTCGCCCAAAAAGGGTTTATTCAAAAGTATCTGGTCAAATAAATTCCAACTGTCTTTCCATGCAAGCGATCCTATACCATCTGCAAATAATTTTTCCATCGGGTTAAAATAATCTCCGGCCACAGCTTCTTTTACGTCGCCATAAGTGCCAATGTGTTTTTTTACACTTTCATTGGTGGGGTCGTCGTTCAAGTCGCCCATTATAGCAATTTTAGTTTCAGGATTTAACTTTACAATGCTATCTGCAATGTGTCGCGCCATGGTTGCTGCATTTATTCGGCCTTGTCGGCTTTTTAATTCTCCACCTCTTCGGCTGGGCCAATGATTTATTAAAACACTTAATGGTTCGCCGTTAAATAAACCACTTATAACCAAAATATCTCTGGTTTTGTATCCTGTATCAGGTAATGTTACATGATAAGAAACTGATTTTGTAACAGTGAAGTATGTTGGATTATAGATGAACGAAGGATCAACACCGCGCGCATCAGGACCTTCTATATGCGCTACTTTATAATTTCGTTTTTTAAGTCGTACATTTTTCACAAGATCCTCAACCACGCTTTTATTTTCTATCTCACATAATCCTAAAATAGCTAAGCCATCAGGTGTAACATCGGTGGCCATTTGACTTATTACTTCTGCCAAGCGATCTATTTTTGTCCAATAGCGTGCGCCGGTCCATGCATTTGTTCCGCTAGGA
>CAYYUS010000600.1:0-849 GCA_964474925.1 uncultured Akkermansia sp.
TTTAAGCTCATACAAGAACTTATATCTTTTAACTTTAATTATATTATCATCGATCGTACGGCTTTTATAATGGCTCAAAAAGAAAGAATAACTAAACAAGTAGTTCCTGAGCATATTTATAAAGCATCTTACCCTTCTTGGTTCTTCAACGAAAGTAAATTCCTTGAGCCTTTTTTGGATACATATGAGCTTGTTGATGAATTCAAAAATGATATACCTTTGCCTATGAAAATAAATGATGTGGATGTATATTGGAAAGGTTTTTATTTGAAACGAAAAAATGGCTAAACTACCTTACATAAATTTAGGCTGCGGTTTTCATTATCATAATGATTGGACAAACGTTGATTTTATTTCGAGCGGCGAGGGCGTTATTGCTCATAATCTATTGATCGGTATTCCTTTTGAAGATAATAAATTTGAAGTTGTATACCATTCGCATATTCTAGAACATTTTTTAAAGCCCGACGGTGAAAAATTGATCAGCGAGTGTTACCGAGTTTTAAAAAAGGGCGGTGTATTAAGAATTGCTATTCCCGACCTTGAGCAAATTGCACGAAATTATATTTTATACCTGGAAGCCGCTTTGAAAAATGAACCAGGCGCAAAAGAAAAATATGAATGGACGATGTTGGAGATGTATGATCAAGTGGTGCGAACAAAAGGCGGCGGCGAAATGATCGAGTACATTAAAGATACCTCCAAGAATAATGATGCTTTTTTGTTGGAAAGAAATGGACACGAAGTTAAATTGTTGATGGAAAATATCCGTGGTGCAAAAACGAACAGCAATTCTAGCGCTTCAAAACCAAGTTTACTATATCGTATCAAAGGAAAATTAAAAGATTG
>CAYYUS010000600.1:859-2413 GCA_964474925.1 uncultured Akkermansia sp.
GTGAAAGCTTTAGCTCATGGGCAGTTTAGATTTGGTGGAGAAATTCATCAGTGGATGTACGACCGATATTCTTTGGCTGAACTACTAAAGAAACATAATTTCACAGATATTAAAGTTGTAAAATTTAACGAGAGTTCTATCCCTCAGTGGACCAAGTTTGGTCTTGACGAGGTTGATGGAAAAGTGAGGAAGCCGGATTCACTATTTATGGAGGCAAAAAAATGAAATTGAATTTCTGCACATTATTTAATTCTGCGTACCTCGCTCGTGGCATAGTGCTTTACGAGTCTTTGCTAAAACATTGTCCCGATTTTCACTTGTACGTTTTTGCTTTCGATGATAAAACTTTTCAATATTTATCTCAAGCCAATTACAAGCATTTAACACCAATTTCTTTAAAGGATTTTGAGGATGATAAATTATTAGCCGTTAAACCAACGCGCTCTGCCGCCGAATTTTGTTGGACATGCACACCTTCAACTATTTTATATTGTTTAACTAAATTCAATGCCGCCAATTGCACATACATTGATGCCGACATGTGTTTTTACTCAAATCCAATGGTATTGGTGGAGGAAATGAATGGTAAGTCGGTTTTAATTACTGAGCATCGTTATACTTCTAAATATGATCAAACCCAAAAGAGCGGAAAGTACTGCGTTCAGTTCATCACCGTATTTAATAATGCTGAGGGATTAAAAGTGATAAATTGGTGGCGCGACTCTTGTATTGATTGGTGTTACGCACGCCATGAGGATGGAAAATTTGGTGATCAGAAATATTTGGATGTATGGACCAGTAAATTTACCGGCGTTCACGAATTACAGCATTTAGGTGGTGGTTTGGCTCCGTGGAATATTCAGCAATACAATTTCACCTTAAACAATGGTAAATTACAGGGCACTGAAATAACAACTGGAAAGAATTTTGAAGCTGTTTTCTTCCATTTCCATAGTTTGAAATTCTTTGATAACGACATAGTACTTCTTACAGATCCGGGATATGACCTGAATACTAATGTGATCGATCTGTTCTTTAAACCTTATGTGCGAGCATTGATGAATGCTAAAAAACACATCCAAAAGACCAATAATTCCTTTGATCCTAATGGCTCGGCAGGCAAGGCGCCCTATGGTGAAATGGGACTTAGTACCATTATTGAATACTATCGTAATGGCGTTAAAAGCAGTAAGAAAAATATACTAGGACAAGGTTTAATGAACAAAGTAAAACATCATTACTTTTTTAAGGCCTCAACGATTTAATTATTAAATTAGTGTTCTATTTATGGCTTATTTACTAGATCTAAAAACTTTTACCGATTCTCGCGGTAACTTAACCGTTATCGAAAAGGTCATCCCTTTTGATATAAAACGTATTTTTTATATTTATGGTGTCGACGATTCTAAAAGAGGCGGACATAGGCATCACAAAACAATTCAAGCGGCAATTTGTATCAAAGGCGCATGTAAGATATATAATAACAACGGCGTTAAGGAGGAGGTTTTTGAACTTAATAAGCCAAACAAATGTCTTATTTTAAGCACTGAAGAT
>CAYYUS010000601.1:0-2411 GCA_964474925.1 uncultured Akkermansia sp.
CACCTTCGCAAGTTCCTAATGAATATATAACAGCTAATTGCCCATTTAATTTTTTGGCGATCTGAGTTGCTTCCGCCGTGATAGCCTCTTTTTCCTTTGTAAGAAGATCAATGCTCTTATCAAGGTCGGCCATTAATTTTTTATCGGCAAAACCTTTAGCAATAAGTATCTGAATAAGTTGAACCAACGAATATCCTATGCACGAACGTGGAGGATTTCCCCCGGGTATCTCAATAAAATCAAATTGATGTTGTTTGGCAAGTTCTAAAACTTTTCCTCCGCTTGTTACACAAACAATTTGAACTTTTCTGGAAATAGCCTCGTTCATTACCTGAACCGTTTCTTCTGTATTTCCGCTATACGATGAAACAATAAGAAGCGTATTTGCATTGGCAAAGGCCGGCAAAAAATAATCTTTATTGATGATAATAGGTACCGAACACGAATCGCTAACTAATTCACTTAATATGGTTCCACCAATGCCCGACCCGCCCAAGCCTGTTACAATAATGTTCTGGATATTCCCCGATTTCGAGATCACCGCTTTAGAGGCTATGTTTTTAGCCGCTTTTAACTGTTCGGTGAACGATTCAACTAATGCTTTCATAAAATTTCAGGTCAAAGGTAGAAAAAACAGGCGACTTCTATAATTATTTCCGGTTCAAGCTCATCCAAACCTTCATAATGGCTGCAACGCTTATGGCATCAGTGATCTGGCCGGTATTGACCATCTCAAATGCCTCATTTATATGGACTTTTTTTACCTGTAATACCTCACTTTCTTCGGGTTCGCTGCTCTCAAAACTGAGGTTTCTGGCCACATAAACAATGGCAGTTTCATCGGTGGCCGAATTACTTAAATGTAAGCGCATTATTTCTGTTAATTCTTGAGCAATAATGCCTGTTTCTTCCTTCAATTCACGTCTTGCAGATTCAAGCGGATCAACACCTAATGGGCCTCCACCCTCAGGAATTTCCCAAGAATAGGAATTCAATGGATACCGCCACTGGCCTACAAGCCAGGTATTATTGTGTTCATCCAAAGGCACAATTCCTATGGCCAAATTTTTGAAATTAACAACGCTATAAATGGCTGGTTTATTGGCTGGATTAAGGCAATCATGTTTCACCACTTTTATCCATCCCGACTCATAAACTTGCTCCGATTTTAACGTTTTCCAGGGGTTATTTTCCATTACTAAATTTTTTTAAAAATTACTTCACTCAACAACAGGTATATTTTACACGCTCAGATTGTTAATTATATCATTTATAATCGCTAAATTAGTAACTTTTAACGTATATATTCGTAACCAAGTGATTATGAATCGGGCACTTTATAAGATCGTACTATTTTCCCTCTTTACCCTGCTATTTAATGCAGCGTTAGCACAGTCATTGTATTGGGTAGGAGGTTCCGGAAATTTTAATGACCCTAAGCATTGGTCGTTAAGTTCAGGTGGCGATCCTTCGTTTAAGATCCCTACGAACACAACAGATGTATTTTTTGATGATCATTCAGGTATTGGAGCTTATACAGTAAATTTTGATAAGAATAATTCAGTAAAGAATTTTAATGCAACCAGTTTGCAGAATGTTGTTGTTTTTGAAGGCGAGAAACAAGGCGTGCTCTATATTTCTGAAGGGATATATCTTTCGCAATTTGTAAAATTCAACTCTCAATCTGAGATCATTTTTAATTCAGCTTCTCTTGGTACCAATAAAATTGAGTTTGGTTTGAATAAACTGAATTGTAATCTTTATTTTAACCAAGGTAACTTTGCTTTTCAATCTATAGAACAAAACGAACAAAGAACCATCAATTTTGGCGAGGGTAAATACACCTTTAAGAGAGCAACTATTTCAACGGGCAATTTTGTAAGCACAAGTCCAAATGCTGTTTTCAATTTCGATAATTCCTTCTTTAGGGTAAGCAACCATTTTAAGATCGATCAAAATGCTAGTGTAAGTTCAAATAAATTATATATATCTGCCTATAAAGCGGTTTCAAAAACCTCAAATGAGAAATTTTCGGTACCGGCTAGTATGTTAAGCGCACCAAGCAATACATTCACTAGTTTTATGTCCATTCCATGTGTTATTACACATAGCACGAGTCCGGCTTGTATGCCATGTACTGGGGCCTTAACCGTGTTTTTTTCCAGTTGCGACGACCCTACTGTTAATCCTTATAGTATTTCGGTAATTCCTTCAGGTACTTGTGTAGGTGCCGGTGGAACTGTAAATGGTGTTACAACAACGTCGTTTGTGGCAACCAATATATGTTCTTGTACTGTAAACTACCAACTTCTTGTGTTCGACAATGCGGCTGTTCCTAATCTAGTTTATAATACTAATATTAACTTCATTCCTAATATTTTGTATTGAATCCCAAAATGCCATATCCACAT